>NZ_JAKKSE010000040.1:0-16063 GCF_025653595.1 Shewanella sp. SM95 | reverse complement strand
GTCCACAGTTCTACTTCCGTACAACTGACGTAACCGGTACTATCGAACTGCCAGAAGGCGTAGAGATGGTAATGCCTGGCGACAACATCAAAATGGTAGTGACTCTGATTTGCCCAATCGCGATGGACGAAGGTTTACGCTTCGCAATCCGTGAAGGTGGTCGTACAGTTGGTGCTGGTGTAGTAGCTAAAATCATCGCTTAATTGCGATAGAAATTAGTTTGAAAAGGAAGCTTCGGCTTCCTTTTTTGTTTAAGTGGATTATTTCATAGGTTTTGTGGTTTGCATGGGATTCGCATCCTTGCTTACAAAGTCGAATAAGAATACAATCTATGGCCGATTTTTGACCCTGAGCTTATGCTATTTTGCGTTTCTAAGGGTGTTCGGAAATGCAGAGTGATGTGGGATTATGCCCGTCAATTAATGTGCTCTAAGCTCAGGCCGTATTGAGTAACGGAAAAACCGATGACAACAAATACTGAAAACCAGAACAATTCTCTGGATATCGTGAAGTGGGGTTTAGTGATTGTATTGCTAGCCGCTGCTGTTATTGGCAATCAAATGTATAGCGAAGCCAGTGCCGTCATACGTGCGCTTAGTGTTATCGTTGCATTCGCTATTGCTGGTTTTATTGCGCTTCAGACTGTAAAAGGTAAAAAAGCGTTAGCTTTTGCCCGTGAAGCGCATATCGAAGTGCGCAAGGTTGTATGGCCGACGCGTCAAGAAGCGCTAAACACCACTTTTATTGTCCTTGCAGCAACAGGTATCTTAGCTCTTATCCTTTGGGGTATGGATGCTGTGTTAATGCGAATTGTCAATTTTATCACTGGCGTATAGGCACCTCGAATGACTGAAGCTAAAGAAGCTAAAAAAAGATGGTATGTAGTGCAGGCATTCTCAGGCTATGAAGGCCGAGTTTGTAAGTCACTGATTGAATATATTAAAATGCATGGCATGGAAGCATACTTCGGTGAAGTATTGGTTCCGACTGAAGAAGTCATCGAAATGCGTGCAGGTCAGCGTCGCAAGAGCGAACGTAAGTTTTTCCCTGGCTATGTGTTAGTCCAGATGGAAATGAACGATGACAGCTGGCATTTAGTCAAAAGCATCCCGCGTGTTTTAGGCTTTATTGGCGGAACGTCTGATCGTCCTGCCCCAATTTCAGATAAAGAAGCTGATGCAATTCTGCGTCGCTTACAAGAAACGACAGCGTCACCGACTCATAGAACTATATTTGAGCCTGGTGAAGTGGTACGTGTGTGTGATGGTCCATTTGCTGACTTTAACGGCACCGTTGAAGAAGTGGATTATGACAAGAGCCGCGTGAAAGTATCAGTGATGATCTTTGGTCGTTCTACGCCTGTTGAACTTGACTTTAGTCAAGTTGAAAAAGGCTGATTAAATAAACTACAAAATCCGTTTGGCAACGGGTGCGAATTTCTATATAATTCGCACCCGTTGTTTTCGGGGGAGCATGTCAGCATGTCGCTGATGCGCGTTTGAACCCAAACTGAGGAAATGTCAGATGGCAAAGAAGATTGATGCTTATATTAAGCTACAAGTAAAATCCGGTTCTGCGAACCCATCACCACCAGTTGGTCCAGCTTTGGGTCAAAAAGGTGTGAACATCATGGAATTCTGTAAAGCGTTTAACGCCCGTACAGAAAAAATGGAAAAAGGCATGCCTATTCCAGTCGTGATCACTGTTTACAGTGACCGTTCATTCACTTTTGAAACTAAGACTTCTCCAGCGTCTTACTTACTGAAGACTGCTGCAGGCCTGAAATCAGGTTCTCCACGTCCAAACACTCAGAAAGTGGGTACTATCGCTCGCGCTAAAGTTCAAGAAATTGCTGAACTGAAAGCTGCCGATATGACTGGTGCTGACATTGAAGCGATGACTCGCTCAATCGAAGGTACTGCGCGTTCAATGGGTTTGGTTGTAGAGGATTAATATAATGGCAAAGCTAACTAAACGCATGCGCGTAATTCGCGAAAAAGTTGACGGTACTAAAAGCTACGATATCAACGAAGCTGTTGCTCTGTTAAAAGAATTAGCAACTGCAAAATTCGTTGAAAGTGTAGACGTAGCAGTTAACCTGGGTATTGACCCACGTAAATCTGACCAAAACGTTCGTGGTGCAACAGTGTTGCCACACGGTACTGGTCGTGACGTTCGCGTTGCAGTATTTACACAAGGTGCAAATGCTGAAGCTGCTAAAGCTGCTGGCGCTGAGCTAGTTGGTATGGATGATCTGGCTGAGAAAATCAAAGCCGGTGAAATGAACTTTGACGTAGTTATCGCATCTCCAGATGCAATGCGCGTTGTTGGTATGTTAGGTCAAATCTTAGGCCCACGTGGTTTAATGCCTAACCCTAAAACAGGTACAGTAACGCCAAACGTTGCTGAAGCTGTTAAGAACGCCAAAGCAGGTCAAGTTCGTTACCGTAACGACAAGAACGGTATTATCCACACTACTATCGGTAAAGTGGATTTCACACCAGTTCAATTGAAAGAAAACTTGGAAGCGTTAGTGTCAGCACTGAAAAAGGCTAAGCCTGCAGTTGCTAAAGGCATTTTCGTGAAAAAGATCAGCATCTCTACCACTATGGGTGCAGGTGTTGCAGTTGATCAAGCTACGCTTGAAACAACTCTATAATTTTACAAAGCGGGTGCATTAGTCTATAATGCGCGCACTTTGTGGGTTGAAGCCTGTTTTATCTTCCGTTTAGGCGGAATTTAACTCAGGTTTCCGTCCAAGACCGCAGGTGTTTTTTGTAAAAATAACTTAATTTCCTGCGTAGACGGTGTCAGGCCCCAGCTAAAATTTTTTACTGGATAATCTGCACCGTAAGTCACTAAATACATAAGTATTTAGTATGGTAAATACTAGGGAATACCCTAGGTAGAATCCAGGAGTAAAGCCAATGGCATTAAGACTCGAAGACAAAAAAGCGATTGTTGCTGAAGTCAACGAAGCTGCCAAAGGTGCGCTATCTGCAGTTGCCGCTGATTCTCGCGGTGTGACTGTAGGTGCTATGACCGGTCTGCGTAAAAAAGCTCGCGAAGCTGGTGTATATGTACGTGTAGTACGTAACACGCTAGCTCGTCGTGCTGTTGAAGGTACTGCTTTTGAGTGCCTAGCAGAAACGTTCACTGGCCCAACTTTGATTGCTTTTTCTTTAGAGCACCCAGGTGCTGCAGCACGTCTGTTAAAAGACTTTGCTAAAGAACAAGCTAACTTCGAAGTTAAAGGCGCAGCCTTTGAAGGGAATTTCATCCCTGCAGCTGAAATTGATCGTTTGGCGAAACTGCCAACATACGAAGAAGCACTAGCTCAGTTAATGATGACTATGAAAGAAGCATCTGCTGGCAAGTTCGTTCGTACACTGGCCGCCCTGCGCGATCAAAAACAAGAAGCCGCTTAATTTCAAGCTGGCTGCTTAATAAAATTGAATTCAGAACAATAGGAAACATTTGTTATGTCTATCACTAAAGACCAAATCTTAGAAGCCTTTGCAGCTATGTCTGTAATGGAAGTTGTTGAACTGATCGAAGCTATGGAAGAGAAGTTCGGCGTTTCTGCCGCTGCTGCTGTTGTTTCTGGCGGTGCAGAAGCAGTTGTTGTTGAAGAACAAACAGAATTCAACGTAGTTCTGACTGCTCACGGCGACAACAAAGTTGCAGTTATTAAAGCCATCCGTGGCGCAACTGGTTTAGGCCTGAAAGAAGCTAAAGCTATGTCTGAAGCTGCTCCAGTAGCAGTTAAAGAAGGCGTTTCTAAAGAAGAAGCTGAAGCTCTGAAGAAAGAACTTACTGAAGCTGGTGCTTCTGTAGAAATTAAGTAAGCTATTATTTAGCTTGCTCACCCAAGCCACTTGGGTGGAGGCTGGCGGTTTTTTAACCGTCGGCCTTTTTTGCGCTATATGCGCTGGCGATTTTTTTTCACCGTTTGTCGCCAAATTTTGCAGTCCCTAGCAGAGATTACTGGTTAGGTTCTTGCCATCAACGGTGATGGGCAAACGTGCTGAATTTTAATAACTTAAGTTATTTATTCAGTCTTGGTCACATCTCGTAAGCAGAGGAAACCCATGGTTTACTCCTATTCTGAAAAGAAGCGTATTCGCAAAGACTTTGGTAAGCGTCCAAAAGTTTTGGATATCCCTTATTTATTGTCTATCCAGCTAGACTCTTTTAAGAAGTTCACCGATCAAGATCCTACCGGTGAGCGCGGTTTAGAAGCCGCCTTCCGTAGCGTTTTTCCCATCAAGAGCTTTTCTGGTAACTCAGAACTGCAATACGTCAGCTATAAGCTTGGCGAGCCTGTTTTTGATGTGAAAGAGTGTCAGATCCGTGGTGTTACGTATTCAGCTCCACTACGCGTTAAATTACGCATGGTGTTGTATGACCGTGAAGCAGCGGCGGGCACAGTAAAAGATATTAAAGAACAAGAAGTCTACATGGGTGATATCCCATTGATGACGGATAACGGTACTTTTGTTATCAACGGTACTGAGCGTGTAATCGTATCTCAATTACACCGTTCTCCAGGCGTGTTCTTTGATCATGACCGTGGTAAAACCCATTCATCAGGTAAGGTGCTGTATAACGCACGTATTATTCCTTACCGTGGTTCATGGCTTGACTTTGAATTCGATCCTAAAGATGCACTATTTGTGCGTATTGACCGTCGCCGCAAACTGCCTGCGACCATCATGTTACGTGCATTAGAATATTCTACTCAAGAGATCCTCGATCTGTTCTTCGAACGCGTTGAGTTCAAGATCAAGAAAGATACTCTGGTCATGTCTTTGGTGCCTGAACGTCTGCGTGGCGAAACTGCCAGCTATGACATCAAGGATGCTGAAGGTTCTGTACTGGTTGAAGCGGGACGTCGTATTACTGCGCGTCACATTCGTCAGTTAGAAAAGACTAATACCACTGAGCTTGAAGTGCCAGTTGAATATATCGTGGGCAAATATGCTGCTCAAGATTATATCGATCCGGACACAGGTGAAGTTTTAGTCTCTGCCAACAGTGAAATTAGTTTAGAAGATCTGGCTAAACTATCATTGGCCGGTATTAAAGATATCAGCACGTTGTATATCAACGAGCTAGATCATGGTGCTTATATTTCAGATACGCTGCGTATCGATTCAACCACTAACCGCTTAGAAGCGCTGGTTGAGATCTATCGTATGATGCGTCCTGGCGAGCCACCAACCAAAGATGCTGCCGAAGCACTATTCCAGAACTTGTTCTTCAGTGAAGAGCGTTATGATCTGTCTAAAGTAGGTCGTATGAAGTTCAACCGTCGTCTCAGCATTCCTGATGACGAAGGTAGCGGTGTATTGTCTAAAGAAGACATCGTCGCGGTAATGAAGAACATCATTCATATCCGTAACGGTTTCGACGAAGTCGATGACATCGATCACTTAGGTAACCGTCGTATTCGTAGCGTCGGTGAAATGGCTGAAAACCAATTCCGTGTTGGTTTAGTCCGTGTTGAGCGCGCCGTGCGTGAACGTCTGTCTTTAGGCGATCTGAATGAGCTGATGCCACAAGACTTGATCAACGCTAAGCCAATTTCTGCTGCAGTGAAAGAGTTCTTCGGTTCTTCTCAGCTGTCACAATTCATGGACCAAAACAACCCGCTGTCAGAAGTAACGCATAAGCGTCGTATTTCTGCTCTTGGCCCTGGTGGTTTGACTCGTGAACGTGCAGGCTTCGAAGTCCGCGACGTACATCCAACGCATTATGGTCGTTTATGTCCAATTGAGACCCCTGAAGGTCCAAACATTGGTCTAATCAACTCATTAGCAAGTTTTGCCCGTACTAACTCTTACGGCTTCCTAGAAACGCCATACCGCAAGGTTATCGACGGCGTGATTACTGACGAAGTGGAATACTTGTCAGCAATCGAAGAAGGTCGTTATGTGATTGCACAGGCGAATATCGAAGTTGACGCTAGCGGTCGTATGGCAGAAGAGCAAATTGCTTGTCGTCATAAAGGTGAATCTACCTTTATGCGCGCTGCAGACATCCAGTATATGGACGTTTCGCCACAACAGATTATTTCTGTTGCTGCGTCACTGATCCCGTTCTTAGAACACGACGATGCTAACCGTGCCTTGATGGGTGCGAACATGCAACGTCAAGCCGTACCCACACTGCGTTCTGAAAAGCCGCTAGTAGGTACTGGTATTGAGCGTACTTTGGCTGTTGACTCTGGTGTTGTGGTTGTTGCTAAACGTGGTGGATTTGTAGACTACGTTGATGCGAGCCGCATCGTTGTTAAAGTAAATGAAGATGAGTTGCGCCCAGGCGAAGCCGGTATCGACATTTATAACCTGACTAAGTACACCCGTTCTAACCAAAACACTTGTATCAACCAACGCCCTTGTTGTGCTGTTGGTGAGCCAGTGGTTCGCGGTGACGTGTTAGCAGACGGTCCGTCTACTGACTTAGGTGATTTAGCCCTTGGCCAGAACATGCGTATCGCGTTCATGCCTTGGAACGGTTACAACTTCGAAGACTCGATCTTAATTTCTGAACGCGTTGCGCAAGAAGATCGTTTCACCACTATCCACATTCAGGAGCTGTCTTGTATCGCTCGTGATACTAAGTTAGGTAGCGAAGAAATCACTGCTGATATTCCAAACGTTGGTGAGTCTGCTCTGTCGAAACTCGACGAGTCAGGTATCGTTTACATTGGTGCAGAAGTGAAGGGTGGCGATATTCTGGTTGGTAAAGTGACGCCAAAAGGCGAGACTCAGCTGACACCAGAAGAGAAGCTACTCCGTGCTATCTTCGGTGAGAAAGCGTCTGACGTTAAAGACAGTTCACTGCGTGTTCCTAACTCTGTTAAGGGCACTATCATCGACGTTCAGGTATTTACCCGTGACGGCGTTGAAAAAGACAAGCGTGCAGTTGAAATCGAAGAGATGCACATTGCCCAAGCTCGTAAAGACTTAGGCGAAGAGTTCAAGATCCTTGAAGAAGGTGTTTTGAGCCGTGCACGTAACCTGTTAATCGGTGCTGGTTTCACTGAAGCGCAAATTGCTGCGTTGCCACGTAAAGATGTGTTGATTCAAGTCATTGACGATGAAGCAAAACAAACTGAACTTGAGCAATTAGCTGAACAGCATGAAGAGCTGAAAGCTGACTTCGATAAGAAGTTTGAAATCAAACGTCGCAAGATCACCCAAGGTGATGACTTGGCTCCAGGCGTACTGAAGATCGTTAAGGTTTACTTAGCGGTTAAGCGTACTATCCAACCTGGTGACAAGATGGCGGGTCGTCACGGTAACAAGGGTGTTATCTCTAAGATTTGCCCAATCGAAGACATGCCGTATGACGAGCAAGGCAACCCAGTAGACATCGTATTGAACCCGCTAGGTGTTCCATCACGTATGAACATTGGTCAGGTACTTGAAGTCCATATGGGCGCCGCTGCCAAAGGTATTGGTAACAAGATCACTGCGATGCTTGAAGAACAGCGCGAGCTGGCTGAAGTTCGTGGCTACATCAAGCAAGTTTATGAATTAGGTGACGAAGTGCAACAGCGCGTCGATATCGATTCATTCACTGATGATGAAGTATTACGTCTTGCGACTAACCTGAAAGGCGGTATCCCGATTGCAACTCCAGCATTCGACGGTGCTAAAGAGAAAGAGATCAAGCAGATGCTTGAACTTGCAGGTTTGCCAACCTCTGGTCAGTTGAAGTTGTTTGATGGTCGTACCGGTAACGAATTTGAGCGTCAAGTAACTGTTGGTTACATGTACATGCTCAAACTGAACCACTTAGTTGATGACAAGATGCACGCCCGTTCTACCGGTTCGTACAGCTTAGTGACTCAACAACCACTGGGCGGTAAAGCTCAGTTCGGTGGTCAGCGTTTCGGTGAGATGGAAGTGTGGGCACTAGAAGCATATGGTGCCGCTTATACACTTCAAGAAATGCTCACTGTTAAATCGGATGACGTTAACGGTCGTACTCAGATGTATAAGAACATCGTCGACGGTAACCATCAGATGCAACCTGGCATGCCAGAGTCCTTCAACGTGTTACTGAAGGAGATCCGTTCACTCGGTATTAATATCGAGTTGGATCAGGCATAAGCGCAGGCCTTTAGCCGCGTTTGGCAAACAGAATGGTGCTCCGTGCAAGCGGAGCACCCGGTTTAACTCCTTCAGGAGAGAAACGTGAAAGACTTATTAAAGTTTCTGAAACAGCAAAGCAAGACTGAAGAATTTAACGGTATCAAAATTGGTCTGGCATCGCCTGATCTGATCCGTTCTTGGTCTTTTGGTGAAGTTAAGAAGCCAGAAACCATCAACTACCGTACCTTCAAGCCTGAGCGTGAAGGTCTGTTCTGTGCGCGTATCTTTGGCCCAGTCAAAGATTACGAATGTTTGTGCGGTAAGTACAAACGTTTGAAGCACCGTGGTGTTATTTGTGAAAAGTGTGGCGTTGAAGTAACCCAAACTAAAGTACGTCGTGAGCGTATGGGTCACATCGAACTGGCTAGCCCAGTTGCGCACATTTGGTTCTTAAAATCACTGCCGTCACGTATTGGCTTAATGCTGGATATGACGCTGCGTGATATCGAACGCGTACTGTATTTTGAATCATTTGTCGTGATCGAGCCTGGCATGACCAGCCTTGAACGTGGCCAAATGCTGACAGAAGAAACTTATCTGGATGCATTAGAAGAATACGGTGATGAGTTCGAAGCTAAAATGGGTGCCGAAGCAGTACTTGAACTGTTACGTGCTATCGATTTAGCGAAAGAAATCGAACAAATGCGTGAAGAATTGCCTTCAATCAATTCTGAGACTCGTCGCAAGAAAGTGACTAAACGTCTTAAGTTGATGGAAGCATTCTACACTTCAGGCAACAAGCCTGAGTGGATGATCTTAAAAGTACTGCCTGTGTTACCACCTGACTTACGTCCGTTGGTTCCACTCGATGGCGGCCGCTTCGCGACTTCAGATCTTAACGACCTGTATCGCCGCGTGATCAACCGTAACAACCGTTTGAAGCGTCTGTTAGATTTAGCTGCGCCAGACATTATCGTACGCAACGAAAAGCGTATGTTACAAGAGTCTGTTGATGCGCTATTAGATAACGGTCGTCGTGGTCGTGCTATTACCGGTTCTAACAAGCGTCCTCTGAAATCTTTGGCTGATATGATCAAAGGTAAGCAAGGTCGTTTCCGTCAGAACTTATTGGGTAAGCGCGTCGACTATTCTGGTCGTTCGGTCATTACCGTGGGTCCTACTCTACGTCTGCACCAATGTGGTCTTCCTAAGAAGATGGCACTGGAACTGTTCAAGCCATTCATCTATGGCAAGCTAGAAGGTCGTGGCTTAGCTACTACCATCAAAGCGGCTAAGAAGATGGTTGAGCGTGAAGTGGCGGAAGTTTGGGACGTTCTGGATGAAGTGATCCGCGAACATCCAGTGATGCTCAACCGTGCACCAACACTGCACAGACTGGGTATCCAAGCGTTCGAGCCAGTACTGATTGAAGGTAAAGCAATCCAGTTACACCCACTCGTTTGTGCGGCATACAACGCCGACTTCGACGGTGACCAAATGGCGGTACACGTACCGTTAACACTGGAAGCGCAGCTTGAAGCCCGTGCCCTGATGATGTCTACCAACAACATCCTGTCACCAGCCAACGGCGAGCCTGTTATCACCCCGTCTCAAGACGTGGTATTGGGTCTGTACTACACCAGCCGTGAGCGTATTAACGGCCGTGGTGAAGGTATGGCATTTATGTCTGTTGCTGAAGTTGAAAAAGCTTACGCAACTGGTGCTGCTGAACTGCATGCCCGCGTTAAAGTACGCATCACTGAAACCATTATTGGTGATGATGGTGAGCGCACTGAACAACGCCGTATCGTTGATACGACTGTGGGTCGTGCTCTGCTGTCACTTATTCTGCCAGCAGGTTTGTCATTTGATCTGGTTAACCAGAACATGGGCAAAAAGCAGATCTCTAAACTGTTGAACACTTGTTATCGTCAACTGGGTCTGAAAGATACGGTTATCTTCGCTGACCAATTGATGTATACCGGTTTCCGTTTTGCAACCATCTCTGGTGCCTCTGTAGGTATCGATGACATGGTTATTCCAGACGAGAAATACACCTTAGTTGCTGATGCAGAAGCAGAAGTTCTTGAAATTCAAGAGCAGTTCCAATCTGGTCTAGTCACAGCCGGTGAGCGTTACAACAAAGTTATTGATATCTGGGCAAGTGCCAACGAAAAAGTTTCTAAAGCTATGATGGAAAACCTGTCAACTGAGACAGTGATTAACCGTGATGGCGTTGAAGAGAAACAAGCCTCGTTTAACAGCATTTATATGATGGCTGACTCAGGCGCTCGTGGTAGTGCCGCACAGATCCGTCAGTTGGCGGGTATGCGTGGTCTGATGGCTAAGCCAGACGGCTCAATCATCGAAACGCCAATTACCGCTAACTTCCGTGAAGGTCTAAACGTACTCCAGTACTTTATTTCTACTCACGGTGCGCGTAAAGGTCTAGCCGATACGGCATTGAAGACAGCGAACTCGGGTTACCTGACTCGTCGTCTTGTAGACGTTGCACAAGATTTAGTGGTTATCGAAGACGATTGTGGTACTCACGAAGGTCTAACCATGAAACCGCTGATTGAAGGTGGTGATGTGGTTGAGCCGTTACGTGAACGCGTACTGGGTCGTGTGGTTGCGATTGATGTGTTCTATCCAGGCACTGAAGACGTATTAGCACCACGTAACACGCTACTCGACGAAGCATGGTGTGACAAGTTAGAAGAGCATTCAATCGACGAAGTGATTGTACGTTCTGTTATTTCTTGTGATACCGATTTCGGTGTGTGTGCAGCTTGTTACGGTCGTGACTTGGCTCGTGGTCATATTATTAACCACGGTGAAGCCATCGGTGTTGTGGCAGCACAATCTATCGGTGAACCAGGTACACAGTTAACGATGCGTACTTTCCACATCGGTGGTGCGGCATCTAGAGCGTCTGCAGAAAACAATGTCCAAGTGAAAAACTCGGGTTCATTGAAACTGCATAATGCTAAGCATGTGACTAACAGTGACGGCAAACTGGTTATCGTTTCTCGTTCTTCTGAACTGGCTGTTATTGACGAGCTGGGTCGTGAGAAAGAGCGTTATAAAGTGCCATACGGTACTGTGCTCGAGAAACTAGAAGAAGCGGCTGTTGAAGCGGGCGATGTTATCGCTAACTGGGATCCACATACTCACCCAATCATTTCTGAAGTGGCGGGTAGTATCAAGTTCGTAGACATGATTGACGGTGTCACTATGACACGTCAAACAGACGAACTAACGGGTCTGTCATCAATCGTGATCCTTGACGTTGGTCAGCGTGGTACTGCGGGTAAAGAAATGCGCCCAATGATCCGTCTGCTTGGCGCTAATGGTGCTGACTTGATGATCCCAGGTACTGAAGTACCAGCACAATACTTCTTACCAGGTAGTGCGATCGTTAACTTAGAAGATAACGCGCAAATCAACGTGGGTGACGCATTAGCTCGTATTCCTCAGGAATCGTCTAAAACTCGCGACATCACCGGTGGTCTGCCACGCGTTGCTGACTTGTTCGAAGCGCGTAAGCCAAAAGAGCCTGCTATTCTGGCGGAAATCTCTGGTACCATCTCGTTTGGTAAAGAGACCAAAGGTAAGCGTCGTTTGGTGATTACACCTGCTGATGGCGGCGATCATTATGAAGAGATGATCCCTAAGTGGCGTAACTTAAACGTGTTCGAAGGTGAAAAAGTCGAACGTGGTGAAGTTATCGCTGACGGTCCAGAAGCGGCACACGACATTCTGCGTCTTCGTGGTATCCACAACGTAGCAAACTACATTGTGAACGAAGTACAGGACGTTTACCGTCTGCAAGGCGTGAAGATCAACGATAAGCATATCGAAGTGATCATCCGTCAGATGCTGCGTAAGTGTCTTATCACTTCTGCCGGTGACACTGACTTCCTCGAAGGGGAACAAGCTGAAGTGTCACGCGTGAAGATCGCTAACCGCGAACTGATCGCCCAAGGTAAAGTGCCTGCGACCTTTGAACGTGAACTACTGGGTATTACTAAAGCATCTCTGGCAACAGAATCCTTTATCTCAGCAGCATCGTTCCAAGAAACCACGCGCGTACTGACCGAAGCCGCCGTAGGTGGTAAGAGCGATCAATTACGTGGTCTGAAAGAAAACGTTATCGTTGGCCGACTGATCCCAGCCGGTACTGGTTACGCTTATCACAAGACTCGTAATGAAGCGCGTGCGAAGAAAAACGAACCTGTAGTAGTGAACAAGATCACTGCAAGTGAAGCCGAACAGAACTTGGCCGATCTCTTAAACTTGGCTGGTAGCCAAGATTAAGTAATAAGTTTGTTATAAAAAGGCGCCTATGGCGCCTTTTTTCTTGTAATATGCCGCAAAAGTTGGCTATTTCTTGACAGTCAGGCATTACCTTTCTAAAATTCCGCGTCCCACCATTGTGGGATATAGATTTTTCACACCTTATCGTTGAGTTTGATTCAACTGACTCGGAGCTATACATGGCAACTGTAAACCAGTTGGTACGTAAGCCACGCGCGCCAAAAGTCGACAAGACTAACGTGCCTGCGTTGAATGCGTGCCCGCAAAAACGTGGTGTTTGTACACGTGTGTACACTACTACCCCTAAAAAACCTAACTCTGCACTACGTAAAGTAGCTCGTGTGCGTCTAACTAACGGTTTCGAAGTTACTTCGTACATCGGCGGTGAAGGCCACAACCTGCAGGAACATAGCGTGATCTTAATCCGTGGTGGTCGTGTTAAAGACTTACCAGGTGTGCGTTATCACACTATTCGTGGCGCATTAGACTGTGCAGGCGTGACTTCACGTCGCCAAAGCCGTTCTAAATACGGTGCTAAGCGTCCTAAGTCTTAACTTATCCGTTAAGTAAGGCCAAGCTAGTTTTATTTTGAGAATTCCAGTTTTGGAAATCCCTGAAGCATACGGAGAATTGTTATGCCAAGACGTCGCGTTGTAGGACAACGTAAAATCCTACCAGATCCAAAGTTTCACAGTGAGTTGCTGGCTAAGTTCATCAACGTCATTATGCAAGACGGCAAAAAGTCGACTGCAGAAAAAATTATTTACAAGGCACTAGATGTTGTCGCTGAAAAGAAAAGCGAAAACCATTTAGTTATCCTTGAAGCAGCCCTGGACAACGTTCGCCCATCAGTCGAAGTTAAATCTCGTCGCGTTGGTGGTTCTACGTACCAGGTACCATGTGAAGTTCGTCCTGTGCGTCGTAACGCACTGGCGATGCGCTGGTTAGTTGAAGCTGCTCGTAAGCGTGGTGAAAAATCTATGGCTTTACGTCTGGCAGGTGAAATGCTGGATGCGTCTGAAAACAAAGGTACTGCTGTTAAGAAGCGTGAAGACGTGCATCGCATGGCTGAAGCTAACAAAGCCTTTGCTCATTACCGTTGGTAATATGATGGTGTGGGCTTAGGCCCACACCATAGTTGTTGATATTGCCAAGACTTAGGTCTTGGTGGAGAGGGTATAATCGTGGCTCGTACAACCCCAATTGAGCGTTATCGTAATATCGGTATTTGTGCTCATGTTGACGCAGGTAAAACCACCACAACAGAACGTGTTCTGTTCTATACCGGTTTGTCTCATAAAATCGGTGAGGTGCATGACGGCGCCGCTACCACAGACTGGATGGTTCAAGAGCAAGAGCGTGGTATCACTATCACCTCGGCTGCGGTAACCACATTCTGGCGTGGTATGGATGCTCAATTCACTGAACACCGCATCAATATCATCGATACCCCTGGTCACGTTGACTTTACTATTGAAGTTGAACGGTCTCTGCGCGTACTCGACGGCGCTGTTGTCGTTTTCTGTGGTTCATCTGGTGTTGAACCTCAGTCAGAAACAGTGTGGCGTCAAGCTGATAAATACCGCGTTCCACGTTTGGTATTTATCAACAAGATGGACCGTGCAGGTGCAGACTTTGAACGTGTAGTGAAGCAAATTAGAACTCGTCTTGGAGCCACTTGTGTGCCTATTCAATTGAATATCGGTGCAGAAGAAAACTTCAAAGGCGTGATCGACTTAATCAAGATGAAAGCAATTAACTGGAATGAATCAGACCAGGGTATGACTTTCACTTATGAGGAGATCCCTGCAGAGTTAGCAGCTAAAGCGGCTGAAATGCATGAGTATCTGGTTGAAGTAGCAGCCGAATCTTCGGATGAACTGATGGATAAGTACCTTGAAGAAGGCACGCTATCAGAAGACGAAATTAAAAAGGCGCTACGTCAGCGTACTATAAATAATGAAATCGTTTTAGCGACTTGTGGTTCTGCATTTAAGAACAAAGGCGTTCAAGCGGTACTTGATGCGGTTATTGAATTCTTGCCAGCGCCAATTGATGTGCCTCCAATTAAGGGCATCGATGAGAACGACCAAGAAGTAGAACGCCCATCAGATGACAATGCGCCTTTTGCTGCATTGGCATTTAAGATTGCTACAGATCCATTCGTAGGAACTTTGACCTTTATTCGCGTGTACTCAGGCGTACTCGAATCAGGTTCGGGCGTTTACAACTCTGTCAAACAGAAGCGTGAACGCGTAGGTCGCATGGTGCAAATGCACGCAAACGATCGCACTGAACTGAAAGAAGTCCGTGCTGGTGATATCGCAGCGGCGATTGGTCTAAAAGAAGTGACTACGGGTGATACGCTTTGTGATAACGATCATAGAGTGATCTTGGAACGTATGGAGTTCCCAGAGCCAGTAATTACCATTGCCGTTGAGCCTAAGTCAAAAGCCGATCAGGACAAAATGGGTATCGCGTTGCAAAAACTTGCAGCGGAAGATCCATCATTCCGAGTTGAAACTGACGAAGAATCATCACAAACTCTGATTTCGGGTATGGGTGAGTTACACTTAGACATCATCGTAGACCGTATGCGTCGCGAATTCGGTGTTGAATGTAACGTAGGTAAGCCACAAGTGGCCTACCGCGAAACTATCCGAGCTTCAGTAGAAGCTGAAGGTAAATTTGTACGCCAATCAGGTGGTCGTGGACAATTCGGTCACGTTTGGTTAAAACTAGAGCCTAATGAAGAAGGCGCTGGTTACGAATTTGTCAATGCTGTTGTGGGAGGTGTGATTCCTCGTGAATTCATTCCTGCGGTTGATAAAGGTATCCAAGAACAGATGAAGAATGGCGTTCTCGCTGGCTTCCCTGTGTTGGACGTGAAGGTCACTCTGTTCGATGGTTCATATCATGATGTGGACTCGAACGAGATGGCGTTCAAAATTGCAGGTTCTATGGGCTTCAAAAAGGGTGCGCTTGAAGCGAATCCGGCGTTGCTCGAACCTTGCATGAAAGTAGAAGTAACTACCCCTGAAAATTATATGGGTGACGTCGTTGGTGATTTGAACCGTCGTCGTGGCTTAATTGAAGGGATGGATGATGGCTTTGGTGGCATCAAAATAGTCCATGCTGTAGTGCCTCTTTCTGAAATGTTTGGTTATGCAACTGATTTGCGCTCTGCTACACAGGGTCGCGCTTCATACTCTATGGAGTTCTTGAAGTACTCTGATGCACCGCAAAACATTGCAAAAGCGATTATTGAATCTCGTAGCTAATATCCAGTTACGACATAAATGTTATTATGGTCCAGCACTGACTGGACTATTCTGAAAAGAAAGGAATATATCGTGGCAAAAGCTAAATTTGAACGTATTAAGCCTCACGTAAACGTGGGCACCATTGGTCACGTTGACCATGGTAAAACCACACTGACTGCAGCTATCTCTCACGTACTGGCTAAGACCTACGGTGGCGAAGCTAAAGACTTCTCTCAAATCGATAACGCTCCAGAAGAGCGTGAGCGCGGTATTACGATCAATACCTCTCACATCGAATATGACACGCCTTCACGTCACTACGCACACGTAGACTGCCCAGGCCACGCTGACTATGTTAAAAACATGATCACTGGT
>NZ_JAKKSE010000039.1:0-18464 GCF_025653595.1 Shewanella sp. SM95 | reverse complement strand
AAACGTTAATAATTAATCAACCAGCAAGTTGCTATGACAATTGATTTGATGATGAGACAGTCAGACTGATCTACTGAAAACCTTAGCTCGCCATAGGCTCATAATGAAGCCGCAAGGATGATAAGGACAGTAGAAGCAGATATCCATCAGGGCCAGAGGCATACCTCAATAACAGGCCGAATATATGGGTGCAATGAACTCTTCTCATAATCGCTATCGAATGTCTTGCAAACCGGATGGGTCCATATAAACCGGATGGGTCCATATATGGCGTGAATGCCATTTATGCAGGAGCAATAAAGGGCCTTGCCTAAAGTGCGTTACATTCCCGCTGAATCCTGCATCTTCAGGTTGTTTGGGTATATAATATGGGCCTATGTTGGCTTGGGTGTTGATACGTTAAATGGATATATTTTCTGCTGCGGTAATGTTGTTTCTGATCATGGACCCTTTGGGGAATTTGCCGATTTTCGCGTCGATTCTGCGGCATATCGATCCCAAGAAACGTCGTAAGGTACTGATCCGCGAATTACTTTTCGCCTTAGTGATCATGCTGTCTTTTCTTTATGCGGGTGAAGCCATTTTAAGTTTCTTAAATCTTCGTTCCGAATCTGTGAGTATTGCAGGCGGTATTATTCTGTTTTTGATCGCGATTAAGATGATCTTCCCCCAACCCGGTGGTGTCGTTGGATTAGCCGCGGGAGAAGAGCCTTTTATCGTGCCTATGGCTATTCCCTTGATGGCTGGCCCATCGATTCTTGCAGCCTTGATTTTACTGGCGCATACCGATAGCTCACGTATGGGCGATTGGACCATAGCGTTAGTGTCAGCTTGGGGGGCGAGTGCGGTGATCTTAATGTTTTATAAACTTTTCACCCGTGTGCTGGGGGAAAAGGGGCTCACAGCGGTCGAGCGTTTGATGGGTATGGTGCTGGTCATGATCTCAGTACAAATGTTCCTCGACGGTATTTCAAACTATCTGAAAACCGCTGGCTAACTTTATCTAGTTTGATCAAAACGAAACCGTATTAACGTTGTTAATGCGGTTTTTTTATGGCAGAGATTTGGCTTGGAATTGAGTCAGCACAGAGGTTTGCTGAATGTTTGCTGACAAAAGTGCAAATCTTACCTGCGAACAGGTGTATCAAGTTGTTACTGAGGTGCAGTGCTGCTAATGTCGAAAACTCTGTCTCTATCACTTGAAGACGGATAAACCCTGAGTAGGTTACTCATTAAAGGTAATTTGTCTTAATACAAAGAGACACTAGTCTTAATAAATAGAATGGCGTTGGCTGTTACAGAAGGATGTTAAAAATGCGAAGTACAAAAGGCGTAACAGCGTTTGGACTGATGTTGGCATTGATTAGCGGCGCGAGTATTGCAGCTCCGAATCATACGCCTGCAGATGCGGGTGTGATTAATAAAGATCGAATTTTATATTGGTTGATTAAGCGTGGCGAAGTGGCCGCCGATGCCAGTGATAGCGTAAAGCAGGAGGCGATAGAAGCTTATATTCATCGCGCCACTTTGGCACAACCTAAAGCGCCGCGCATCGAAGTTGAAGCTGAACATGCGCGTCTACAAAGAGCTAAATCATCGCAAATGATGCGCTCACCTGCACAGCGTTTACAGGCCGATGCGGATGTAAAGAAAACCGTTAAAGTGCTCACAGTATTAGTGGATTTTGCTGATCTAAAACATGATGACAATGGCTTAAAAGCGGGGGATACAGACATGTATTACCCGAGTTATCCTGCGTCCCACTACAAGGAATTACTCTTTTCGCCTACGGGCTTCAAAGGTCCACAGGGGCAGACGTTAGATTCGGGGTATCAATATTATCAAGCGGTTTCTGGGCAAACCTTCTCCTTTACTGGGGATGTGAAGGGCTGGTATACCGCCTCGCAAAATGCTGAATACTATGGTGCTAATGATCCAGATACCCGTAGTGATTCACAGGTCGAACAATTGGTAAAAGAAGCCGTATCTCAAGCTGTTGCAAATATGTCTGAAGCAGAGCTGGCTAGCTATGATATTGAAGATCAGAATGATTTGAACAATAACGGTATTTACGATGAGCCCGATGGCATTATCGACCATGTGATGATTTTCCACTCTAGCGTAGGCGAAGAGGTCGGCGGCGGAAAACTAGGATCGAGTGCGATATGGTCGCATCGATATTATGTCGACCAAGCAACCAATGGTTATGCGCTTCCTGGTACGAACAAAAAAGTATTCGGTTATACAATCCAGCCTATCGATGCGGCAACGGGCGTGTGTACCCACGAGTTTGGCCATGATTTAGGTCTGCCTGATGAATATGATACCACTGAAAATGATAATAAAGACGGCTCGCCTGTGGGGCTATGGTCTTTAATGTCTGGTGGTAGTTGGGCTGGTGCTATTCCTGGCGCTCAGCCGAGTGGTTTTAGTCCTTATGCTCGATCTTATCTACAGAAAAGATACAAAGGTAAGTGGTTAAATGAACGTGAAATTTCCTTAGATAGCATTCCCAAATCAGGCATGGAAGTGACGTTGAATGAGGCGGTTAATCATCAGGCGGTTAATCAGATCTCTATTCCACTTCCTCCAACGCTAATTCCTTTTAAAACACCTTATCAGGGCAGTTATCAGTACTATTCTGGTCAAGGGAATATGCTGAATAACAGTATGATTTTTAATGTTAAATTACCTGCCGTAACCACAGATAAACTGATTCTGAGTATGAAGGCTCGTTGGAGTATTGAACTTGACTTTGACTACATGCAGGTGAAAGTGGATGGTGTGGCCATTGCAGGTAATTACACTAAGTCGAACAATGGGATAAATGGCGCTCGTCATATTATTACTGGCGAGTCGTCTGCGGATGGTAGCGATGCTTGGGTAACATTAGAATATGATTTAACCGCATATGCTGGAAAATCTGTTGCTGTCGAGATCAACTATGTCACCGATGATTTAACCTCTAAGTCAGGGATCACTATTGATAACATCAGTGTTAAACAAAATACCACTGAGTTATATGGTGATAACGCTGAAGTTGCGGATAAAATGACGCTTTATGGCTATAGCCGGATTAAGGATTCTCGTCCGGATCCAAAATCCCAGTCTCGTTATATTATTCAGCTGCGTAGCCATAATGGTGTCGATGCAGGTTTGAAAGCAAAAAGCTTTGATCCCGGAGTTTTACTCTGGTTAGAAGATTTAGGTTTCAGAGACAATAACGTTTCAAACCATGCTGGCCATGGCTTGATTGGCGTGATTGATGCTGACCAAAACATGATTGGCACTCGCTCTACCGACGTACAAATTCGTGATGCGGCCTTTAGTACAGTAAATCAAACCTTCTATTTTGAGGACAATCATCGCGATGCTGTCAGCCTGTTCGATGACAGTTTTGATTACAGCGCGCCACTACAGCCACAGTCAGGTATGGTGTTGCAGCAGCTAGGGTTGACAATGCAGGTACTATCTCAAGCCAGCAACAATGGTACTGCGGTTATTCGTCTTGCGAATGCGAACTCTGATGCTATAGCGCCGTTAACTGTCAGTTTTGGTAAGACAGTTAGTCAATTAGCGGTGAACTTCACCAGTAACGTTGATGGTGGTATGGGAGTATTAACCTACGCTTGGGATTTTGGTGATGGCACGACAAGCACTGTCACGGCGCCAACCCATACCTATGCGAAGGCTGGCACTTATACAGTGACACTTACGGTTATCGATGCGCAAAATACTAAGGCGATTAGCAGTTCGACGGTAACGGTTGTTGCACCTGTTACGCCTCCAGTAACTCCGCCGGCCAGTGAGAGTTCAGGTGGCGGCAGCTTAGGTTGGTTAAGCCTTGCTTTCCTTAGCTTATTGACTTGGCGCCGCCAGTTAAATGTGCACTAAGTTAAATGTGCACTAAGTTGATTGTTTGAAACACGAACAAAAATGCCTCTGATCTAGAGGCATTTTTTTATCTGTCTTGAGCCTAAATTCTGACTAAGCTTTGGATGAAGTCTAAAGTTTACAACTGACGGATAGCTTGTTCGGCCGCAGGCAGAAAGATTTCACTGACGATCATTTCATGCTCACCGTGATGGAAATAGCGGCGGCGTCCCCAGAGTGCATGTTTGACACTTTGATCTAAACTTTCAGCTAAGTGGGCAAGACGACTACAGGTTTCGAAACTGGCAACTTCGATTCTACCGGGGATGAAGTTATCTTGGCTAAACAGTAATTCACCTAAGGGGCGAGTACCCAAACTAAGGAAATCCATTTTGCGCTCGGCCATTAATTTTTCAGGGATCAAGGTTCTGGCAAATACCCAAGGTATCGAGTCGAGGCAAAGCAAGACTTCACGGATCCATACAGCACCTTGCTGGGGATATTCGCCCTCTAATGGAGCATGCAGTCCTTCGCCTAGTATCTTTACTTCAAATTGAGCACAGCAAGTTTTGAGTTTTTGCGTTAGGCTGCCAGTGGCAAGCAACCATTCTTTCAAGGGCGATTTGGGGAGTTTGTCGGCTAGATCGGCTGAAAACCACTGAATAGATTCACCATAGGGAAAGCTTAAGCTAGTCACATTCATTAAATACTCGTTACAATATAAACAAACGTCGGCAGTCTAGCATGTCGCGACGCGAGCATATATACCCAAGCTACTTCCAGATACGGACACTGCATCTTCAGGTTGTTTGGGTATATACCCAAGCTACTTCCAGATACGGATACTGCATCTTCAGGTTGTTTGGCTATATAGATTGGGAAGTTTCTTCCATTACCATTATTGTTTTAGGGAGCCGTAAGTCGCTATGAAAAAATTACTCTCAGTCTGTCTTATCCTGTTTACAAGTGTTTTCAGTGTTTATGCGGCCGATGAAAAAGAAGCTGCACCTGCAGCAGCAACCCCACCGACGGGTGAGTATGCCTACTATGGTTTCGAACCCGAAATTGTCACTAACTACATTTCGAATCGCAAGAAATTGGGTTTTGTGAAGATTAGCGTTGAGTTAATGGTAAAGAGTCCAGATGATCTAGTGACAATTGAGCTCCATAATCCATTATTGCGAGCCGCAATTGTTGAAGTGTTAGGCAATCAATCGGAAGAGAAGATTAAGTCACTCACGGGTCGTGAAGAGATTCGTCGTGAGTGCTTTGAAATGGTCAACAATTTGATCACCAAAGAAGCTGGCAAACCCTTGATCGTAAACTTATTGTTCACCTCTTATCTGTACGATTAATTTACTGCCCCATTCCATGGGCTGACTCAGGTCGGCCCATTGCGTTACAAGAGCTATTATGTCAAAACCTGCCGTGAAACCCGTCCAATTAGTGACTGCGAAACGCCTAACGAGTACAGCCAACATTGGTCATGCAAAAACTAAAGCACCAAAGCAGGCTAGAACTGAGGTGAAAGGCAAAGCCAAGTCGGTCAAAAACAGGTCCAGTGCTGAGATTAAAAAAGCTTTACATCCTCGAAATGTACACTTGAACGGCTATGATTTTCCGGCGCTGATGAGTTCATTCCCTAAGCTAAAAGCCTTTGTTCGACCCACGCCTTATGGGGCTTTATCAGTCGATTTTTCCGATCCGTTAGCGGTTAAGATGCTTAATGCGGCGCTACTGAAACATCATTATGGGATTGAATCTTGGGATATTCCTGATGGAGCGTTATGTCCTCCTATTCCAGGTCGAGTCGATTATTTACATTATTTAGCAGACCTTCTAGCCGAAGGCGATGATGTATTTGCTTTGGATAAAACTAGGGTATTAGATATCGGCACTGGCGCGAACGGTATTTATCCCATATTGGGTTGCCAAGTATACGGTTGGCAATTTGTCGCCTCGGATATTAATGCCCATTCACTCAGTAATGTGCAGAGTATTATTGAGAAAAACCCAGTGCTGCAAGGGCAGATAAGTTTACGATTACAGCCAAATGACAAGGCGGTCTTCAAGGGAATCATTCAAGCCGGAGAACGTTTTGCGTTAACCCTGTGCAATCCGCCATTTCATGCCTCTATGGCTGAGGCGAGCGAAGGTACAAAGCGTAAGGTGAATAATCTGCAGCTCAATCGGGGTGGCTTGGTAAAGGTTGCACCTAAGCTGAATTTCGGCGGTCAAGCGGCTGAGCTTTGGTGCCAAGGCGGTGAACGACAGTTTTTAGCGACTATGATCCGTGAGAGTCAAATGTTTGCAGATCAATGCTTATGGTTTACCAGTCTAGTGTCGAAGAAGGAAAACCTGAAACCTTGTTATCAAGCCTTAGCGCAGTTGAAAGTCGATACTGTGAAAACGATTGAGATGCAGCAGGGTAATAAAATTACGCGGGTTTTAGCGTGGAGCTTCCAGTCAGCAGCTAAGCGCAAAATCTGGCGCGGTGAACACTTAGCCCGTTAAGACTTTTGAGTATGACCCAATTAAGTACTGCTAACAAAACAGGCGCTAATGGCGCCTGTTTTTATTAAAAGTAAAAATAGCCACTGTTACTGCTACTGCGGCTTTTCTTCCTTATGATCGCGACGGAATAACGCCCACTCTTCAATTGCTTCACCGCTGGGTAAGGTGCAGATCCCATGTTCACCTTCAGCGGTTTTCTCAATTGTTAAGTTGCCACCAATGGAGACACAATACTCAGAGGCGGGATTGGCTATTTTTACTTGTTCAGTATCACTGCATCCGACTAATACCACACTCGCCAGAAGTGGAGCAGTAACAAGCAGGAATTTGATTTTCATAGACACTCCTTGGTGAGTTATTTTCGCCCTAAAATCCGCAGGATCCGTAGGAACAAGTTGATGATATCCATATACAAAGCGGCGGCGCTATCGATGGCATTATCTATGGTTTTAGGGATTTGATTCGCTCGTCCCCAGTCATAACCAATATAACCGCAGAAAATCAGCACGACTATCCAATCTAAAATGCCGTGGTGAGTATTAAAGATAAACACTTCAATCAGTTCGACGACGATAACGAGCAATAAAGCAATCGTGAGTGCGCCGGAAATTTTTTGGAAAAAGGCGGGGAAGAGTGTGCCTAAACACATCATGGCTATGGTCACTAGCCCTGTGATACGAATGGCTTCGGTCACCAATTCGGGATCGTATTGACTGACCACCATATTGATAATTAAGCCGAAGGGCACGACTACAAAGTTGTAGCCAATAAAACTGACAACGGGATTAGTCGATTTTTGGAACAGATAAATCCCAAAGAAACAGGAGGCGAAATAGCCGATAAAGAAAATCCAAGGATTAACACTGGCAATCGCCTCTGGGTCGATATTGGTGACCATCCAATAGTTAACTGCAAAACCCCAAATCAGCGTGAGGCCGATAACGAGGTTGTAAATACCTGCGCCAACTATGGGGTCGTCTGTGGTCATGCGGTCAAATACACTGTTTTCCGAATCCATATGTTTTCCTTATGATTTCCTTATTTTAACGGGCCATTAAGCGTCATCAGTGTTGAGCTATATGACGGCAAATTAAGCGGTGGCAATTAAGCTAGTGTAAATAAAGCCGTTTTTCAAGCGAGAACAACCTAAGCCCCTTTAGTGCCACAAACACTGCAGTTGGCTTGTTTCGGTAACTTCATCTCGCGAAACTCCATCGTCATCGCATCGATCATCAAAATGCGTCCTGCTAAGGTTTTACCCATGCCAGTGATCACCTTGATAGCTTCAACCGCCTGCAAACAACCTATCATACCGACCACTGGTGCTAGGATACCCGATTCAACGCAGCTCAGTTGTTGCTCGCCAAATAGGGCGCTAAAGCAATGATAACAAGGCGTTTCGCTGTGATAATCGAACACAGTGACCATGCCTTCCATCCGAATTGCCGCGGCAGACACTAAGGGCACTTTATGCTTAAAACAGCTGAGATTAAGTTGCTCGCGCACACTGACATTATCGGTGCAGTCGAGCACTAGATTGTGATCGGCGACTAGGGCGTCAATCTCATGATCATCTAATACTGCATTGATAATGTTGATCTTAATAAAGGGATTGAGCTGCATGAGGCTCTGTTTAGCCGATTCGACTTTAGGCTGGCCGACATTGGCATCTTGATGCAGCACTTGGCGCTGCAAGTTGGATAATTCAACTGTATCAAAATCGACCAGTGTCAGTTCACCAATACCCGCAACCGTGAGGTACTGGCTGGCGGCACAGCCCAAACCGCCAGCGCCTATCATGAGCACTTTGGCTTGTTTTAAGCGTTCTTGACCGTCGATATCCATAGCCTTGATGGATATTTGGCGGCTGTATCTTAAGAGTTCGCTGTCGCTGAGAATATCTTTTGGCACATTCATTGGGATTTTCCTAGCAAAGCACGCTGTTAAATGGCTCGACAGTCACTTGGGTGCCAGCGGGAGTATCACCTTGGAATTGCTCCAATAAAACGAAACAGTTTGCTAAGCTCATCGAAGTCAACATGCCAGAACCTTGGCTACCAGTAATGGCAACTTCAAGTTTACCTTGTGCATTACGGCTTAAAACGCCCCGTTGATATTCGACGCGGCCCGGTTGTTTACGTACAGGCGTGGTGAGCGTAGCGTCTAACATCAAAGGTGCAACTGGGGTTAAGCCCTGCATCTTGTTCAGTATTGGCCAAACGAGTTTGTAAAACGTCACCATAGAAGATACGGGATTCCCCGGTAAACCACAGAATATTGCTTTGCCGATACGGCCCATGGCAAAGGGCTTGCCTGGTTTGATGGCGAGTTTCCAGAAGGTAATTTTGCCTTCCTCATCAAGAATTTGTTTGGTGAAATCTGCTTCACCGACCGACACGCCACCCGAGGTTAATACCATGTCGGCTTGGCTGGCAGCATGGCGAAATGCCTGACGTATGGCTTCAGGATCATCGGCTATTACGCCTAAATCGAGCCATTCCACGTTAGCGCGGCTGAGTAAACCTTGGATCGAGTAACGGTTTGAATCGTAAATTTGTCCTAGGGCTAATTCGCTGCCAACGGGACGCAGTTCATCGCCAGTGGAGAAAAAGGCCACTTTAAGCTGACGATAAACTCGCACTTGGCTAACACCAATAGTGGCCAACACCCCGAGTTCGGCAGCACCAATTTGAATGCCAGCACTGAGCACTTTAGTGCCTTGGGTGAGTTCTTCACCGCGGCAACGCACATTGGCGCCTTGTGCCCTAGGATGGCGGATATGAATAATCTCACCTTCAACCTCGGCTTCTTCCTGCATTTGCACTGTGTCATAACCTGTAGGCACAGGCGCGCCTGTCATGATCCGTACGCAGGTATTAGGTTTGGCTTCACCTTTAAAACCATGGCCGGCGAAGGAACTGCCGATAAGGCGTAATGCGGTCTGATTGGTTTGCGTATTTAAGTCGACAAAACGGAAGGCGTAGCCGTCCATAGAGGAGTTGTTAAAGGGCGGCAGGTCGATGCAGGAAGCTAAATCTTCTGCTAGGACGCGGCCAAGGGCATGGGGAAGCAATACGACTTCGGTGTCTGACACTGGGCTAACTTGCTCGAGCAAAAGGGGAATAGCTTGATCTGGATGCATTAAGCTAGGTTGCGAACAAGGATCGGCTGTTACGGACATTAGGGTCTGCCTTATATGCAATGGGTCGTAATGACGCTGAATGAATTTCCACCTGATTATGACTGGCTATTATGCCACGGTGATCTGGGATGGCTATGATTTGCATGTGAGTTTCTGTGATAGGGCAGTCAGTTTTTTCTGCCACTTTGGGCGATAACCTCGCTAGAAGTCACACAATTTACTGCGCTAATTCGAGGGTTGAACGCGAGTCGATGAACAAATGAAAATCATTTTTATCAATGAATCATTAACTTAGCAAGAAATCCAAAGGTAAATTTTGTTGCTTTTGTCGACCCCCTTGATGACAATGTCCCCCATGATTCAGTTCGAATGCAAAAGAGGATTTACTATGCTGTCTGCAACTATGATCGAAAAGTTGAATGAACAAATTAATATGGAGTTCTTCTCCTCAAATTTATACCTGCAAATGAGTGCGTGGTGTGAAGATCAGGGATTTGAAGGCGCAGCTAAGTTTATGCGTGAGCACGCGGATGAAGAAATGGGCCATATGCGTCGTCTGTTCACGTATGTGAGTGAAACCGGTGGCTTACCTTTGTTAGGTGCGATTGCGGCGCCACAGTCACAGTTCGATTCTTTACTGGCGTTGTTTGAATTAACCTATGAGCATGAGCAGCTTATTACCCGTCAGATCAATGCCTTGGCCCATGCCGCATTTTCGAATCAAGATTACTCAACCTTTAACTTCTTACAATGGTATGTCGCTGAGCAGCATGAAGAAGAAAAGCTGTTTAAGTCGATTGTCGATAAGATACGTTTAGTGGGCGAAGATGGTAAGGCACTGTTCTTTATTGATAAAGATTTAGCTAAGCTAGCCTCTAAGGGTGGCGAAAGCATAATGAACGGCCAAGGCCAACCACAGGCTTAAGTCCGTTTTATTTGCCACAAAAAAGCAGCCTAGGCTGCTTTTTTGTTCTTTATCGTTTTATTTTTTATAAGCTTAGATATTCACGCATTTATCTTGATAGCCATCATTCAACAGTGCTGTGTGCTTGATGCGTAGCAAGGGAGTGATTTCATTGAAGGGGAGCGGTTTGGAGATCAAATACCCTTGAGCGAAGTGACAACCTAAATCTCGTAGGAAGTGCCACTGTGCTTCGGTTTCTATGCCTTCAGCAACTAACTCCATTTCTAGGCTTTGCCCCATCATGACAATCGCTTTGACTAAGTTGGCGTTCGAGTTATTTTCGAGGGCATTTTCCACAAAGCTGCGGTCGATTTTAATCACTGAAATCGGGAATTTTTTCAGATAACTCAGGGAAGAATAACCCGTACCAAAGTCATCGATATAGATTTGCGAGCCTAAATGACGAATAGACTCGAGCGTGCTCAAGCAATGGCTGGCATCGCCCATCAGCATGCTTTCAGTGATCTCAATATGCACATTTCGTGGGTTAACGTGGTGGCGGTTGAAGCACTCTTGCAACACTTGGTCGAATCCCATGCCGCGTGTATTGATACATTGGCGGCTGGAAACATTAATCGCGACATTGATATTTAAGCCACTTTTCTGCCATTGTCTCAGATCATGCATGGCTTGGTTGAGCACCCATTCGCCCATAGGCTCTATCAATCCGGTTTCTTCGGCTAATGGGATAAATTGATCCGGCGGGATCAACCCAAGCTCGGGGTCTTGCCAGCGGATAAGGGCTTCGACGCTGCAGACACTTCCGGTTTGCATATCCACGATAGGTTGATAATGCAGGGCAAATTCATTTTGTGCCACGGCACGGCGTAGACGTTGTTCTAACTCCATCCGGGCGAACATGGCTTGATTCATACCCGCGGTGAAGTATTTAAAATTGTTCCGCCCTGCATCTTTGGCTTGATACATGGCGGTTTCGGTATTGCGGGTGAGTGAGCTGACATCGAGGCCATCTTCGGGATAGACGCCGATACCAAAGCTGGCTGAAATCTGGATCTCGCGGTCATTTAAGTTAAATGGCATACCTAAGGTTTCAATGATTCGGGTTGCCATGTGTTCGATGGCGAGTTCGTTAGTCAGTCGTGGCAAGATAAGCACAAACTCGTCGCCACCGATACGTGCGATAAAATCGGTTCTCCCCGCAATGCCTTCTAAGCGCTTTGCGACATCTTTAAGTAATAAGTCGCCAGTGGCATGGCCTTGTACATCATTGATATATTTGAATTGATCCAAATCAATCAGCAAGATAGCCAGCTTGCGAGAGTCATGCTGCGCCACATGGATTTCGTGCTGCAGTCGTTCATTGAACAGCTTACGATTAGGCAGTCCAGTTAATCCATCGAAGTTGGCCTGATACCAAAGATCCTGCTCATATTGCTTTCGCTTACTGATATCCATAAATAAACCAATATGTTGGATTATTTTACCTTGCTCATTTCGCACCACAGTAATCGCTAGATACTCGGGATATACTTGGCCATCTTTGCGTTTATTCCAAACTTCACCCTCCCATTTCCCTTCTTTTTGTAGTGACTCCCACATGGCGGTGTAAAAGTGCTTAGGATGACGGCTAGAGCTGAGTAGGGAGGGACTGCGGCCTTTTACTTCTTCCAATGAATAGCCCGTAATGTGGCAAAACGCGGGGTTGACCAGTTCAATATGGTTGTCGGCATCTGTCACCATTATGCCTTCGGCAGAATAGTCAAACACAGCTGCGGCACGGCTTAGGGCATGGTTTGCTTTTTGCCGTTCGCTAATCATACGGTTCATGGCACGGGCCATGCGAGCGAGTTCATCTGTGCCTGAGACTTGGATATTAATATTGAGCTGTGGATCTGCTGCCATTTGCTGCATGTCATTGGCAATCTTAGTGATCTTATCCATAAAATTGCGGATGATCTTTTGTCCAAGCCAAAGTGTGATGGTCGCGGTGAACAAAGCCGAGAACAAGTATAAGCCGAGTAAGATTAAGGTGTGGTTTTGTTGATATTCGCTCTGCTGCGCCATGTTCTTGGTGATATTTTGCGCCAGCAAATGTAGTTGATTGATACGCTGAGTGGTGAGATCCCACCACTCCTGGCTATCAATTGGATGTGGCGGCATTAATAGTTGGCTCATCGCTTGGCTTAATTTGTCCTCACTGGCTGGGACTTGCGCGATGGCTTTGATCTCCATCATCGGCAAACCTTGCTGCTTCAGTTGCTGCAACTTGACCATGCTGAACTGGTATTGATTTATGCTGTCCTCAATGGTTTTCAGCGCCACCTTAAATTCGGGTAGAGAACGAGTCTCGTGACTGAGTTCATCCAAATTAAGCTGAATCGTCGCAAGTGCTGCATTAAATTTTTGCAGTGAAATCTCATCGCCCTTAAGCAAATAGTCCTGAAAACTGCCCATTAAGCCACCGTAACCTAAGTAGGCATTAATATTTTGTGCCAGAGCGCTAATGCGAGTTTGTTGTTCAATTTGCTTGCTGATTTGCAGAATGCGTTGATTTTCTGGCGAATCTTGTAGGTTTTGCAGTAAGGACCTTCTATCGGAAATTGATGCATTACTCGCGTGCATCACGGCTCGCTCATATTCATACATAAAGGAGATTATGGTGCGGTAATCATTAATATTGAGTGATTTGCTGAGCAGTAATTGATTGATGGCACTTCGTTCTTTTACGGCCAACTCCTGCACCATAAGTAGGTTCAATAGATCGGTATAGGCACGGGACTGACTGATTTCATTGGTTTGTAACTGTAATAACTGAATGAGCTGCAAAAGCTGAGTGTGGAATTGATTATAGAGTTCCGTAAACTGACTCAGTGTTTCGTCTGTGTGGTTTTGGTGAACGTTAGCGAGCTTGTGGCCAGTGAGTTTGAGCGCATCCAACAATGCGTTCATTTTGTTTGCTTCAATACTTTTAGGGTCGAGCGCCTCCAGAAGATGCTCTAAAGGCTCACCGTTCAATAACGCATTGAGTGCTTTTGATCTAGTCGCTTGTTGCTGTAATAGCACTTCATCGGTTGGTCGCTGATTTGTACTTAGACCATATTCGTTTTGCAACTGATAGAGTAGCTCTGTGATTTGTACCGTTGTTTGTACCGCAAGATGATTGTGCTTGGCCGAGTGTGATTCCTTTATTAAGTCATGCATGCGCGTCAGAATGAAAAAGCTCATCATTAATAATGGGACTAACGAAAACAGAATGAGCTTTTGCTTCAAACTGAGATGGTGTAGCGCTGACGGCATTAAAGATCACTCCACTCGTTCGCCTAGGCAGAAAAAGAAAATTCAACGTAATAACGTTGAATCCGAGTTACAAATAGGACTAGGCACAGGGTGAGGATATTTAACATAGGCAGCCAGCTACCGCGACCTTTAGTTTATGGATATCTAATCTAGGTCACGAAATTAAGCAAATTGTTATATATCATGCTAAGAGACTATTTTTATTAACCTATTTTGCACCTATCAAACAAGCATTTGCTTTGTCTGTGATGTGAAGCAGTATTTCATCATTCGAAAGAATGACTTGTTTAACTTTACCTTTCATCGGTTTTTTAGTGCATTAGGTGGAACGCGATTGTTAACGGTAAATCTACTTAAATAAAAAGGACGTTTGCGGCAGCTAAACGTCCTTCTATTTAAATCAATGCCCTAGATTCAGGCGATTGGCGTGTTATCTAGCCGACATTGGCCAGCAATGATTTGCGATAAACGACAATATCTTCAATCGTTAATACGGGTATATTGTGCTGCGCCCCGAAGGCAATAATTTCGGGCAAACGCGCCATAGTGCCATCGGTGTTAGTGACTTCACACAATACGCCAGCGGCTTTTAAACCCGCGAGTTGCATTAAATCAATAGTGCCTTCAGTGTGACCACGGCGGGTCAATACCCCACCCGGTTGGGCGCGAAGTGGATACACATGGCCAGGACGAGCGAGATCACTTGGCTTAGCGCCATCGGCAATCGCCGCTTTAATGGTGGTCACGCGATCGGCGGCAGAAACCCCTGTAGTCACACCGACTTTAGCTTCAATACTCACAGTAAACGCCGTGCCGTATTGGCTCGAGTTGTTTTCCACCATAGGGGGTAACTCTAGGGCTTTGACTTTTGCATCGGGTAAACACAGGCAAACAATACCGCTACATTCACGGATGAGCATGGCCATTTGAGCGTTCGTCAGTGTCTCGGCAGCGAAAATTAAATCGCCTTCGTTTTCTCTATCTTCGTCATCGACAACTAACACACCTTGGCCTTGACGCAGGGCATTAAGACCCGCTTCAACGCGTTCGATAGCAGTACCAAAAGGAGCAAGTAAAGACTGATTCATGGTTAATATCCTTAAATAAACGACATTGGAATATCCAGAATCAGGGCGTGCAGAAATACAACGTAATCAAACCAAAAGGCTCGATTTTGCTGTAGCAATATCACTTCACTTGGGGTGAAGTTATTGCAAAACATGAGGCTAACACTGCAATACATAAGTGCGTTGCACTTAAATACCGCAAGGTGTTGTCTTACATTCTCTTCCATCCGGACTCAGCACTGTCGCCATTGAAGCAAACAGTCCATTACCGTCGGCTCTGGAATAGTCAGTTTTGCACTAGGCAAAATCTAAGGCACCAGATCTGCTGACCCCGAAAGTGATTTCGGGCGCTCGCGGGCTTTGGGTGTCGCTCAGCAAAATAATCACTTAGTCGTTACCCATTTACCGCCGGTGGGGAGTTTCACCCCGCCCTGAGAATTTGCTTTTGAGCCATTTGCGCTCAAAAACGCGGTTATGTTGCTCTTATTTACCGCGAATGGCAACTTCTCACGTTCAATGTTTGCGCTAGTGCACACCTGACCACTATCATACTGAACACATAAGCTAATTGACTTGCCGTCGCATTCTTCGACGGTCGTTATGGACGTCACAAGGACGTATAAATGCGCTCTCTGCTACTCACTTTAGGTATTGTTATGCTGTTATCCGCTTGTTCGACCTCCAAAGGGCAAGTACCCGCCCCGGTTGCTGAAAAAATTCCCCATGTGATGACTTTACATGGCGTAACACGTACCGATGATTACTATTGGCTGCGTGATGATGAGCGCAAAGATCCTAAAGTGTTGGCCTATCTCAACGCTGAGAATCGCTATACCGCTGCTTATTTCAAACCATTAAAGCCGCTGCAAGATGGTCTTTATAAAGAGTTAACCGAGCGTTTAGTCGCCGATGAGTCGAGCGTGCCGTACCAATGGCATCAGCACAGCTACTATCACAGATACCAAGAGGGCAGCGAATATCCGCTGATCAGCCGTAAGGGCGCCGATGGTGTTGAGCAAGTGATGCTCGACGTTAACGAGCGAGCTAAGGGCCATGAGTTTTATGGTTTAGGCGGCGCCAGTGTCAGCCCAGATGAAACCATGTTGGCCTTTGGCGAAGACGTCCTCAGCCGCCGTGTATATCACATCTATTTTAAAGACTTGGCTTCGGGCGACATGATCACCGACGTGCTTGAAAATACCGAAGGTCGCGTAGTGTGGGCGAACGACAACAAGCATGTGTTCTATATCGCCAAAGATCTAAAAACCTTGCTGGGCTATCAAGTGTATCGCCACGAGCTGGGCACTAAGCAATCGAGCGATGTCTTAGTGTATGAAGAACAAGACGATTCATTTTATATTTCACTTGGTAAAACCTTAGATGAGTCGCAAATTGTGTTGTTCCAAGAAAGCACCACGACCAGCGAAGTGTCGGTGCTCGATGCCAAAGATCCTCTGGGTTTATTCAAGCCAGTATTAGCGCGGGAAGAAGGCCACGAATACAGTGTGTCTAAGCTGGGTGATACTTATTACATTCTCACCAACTGGCAGGCGACTAACTTCCGTTTGATGAAAGTCGCCATTAAAGATGCAGCGGACAAATCTAAGTGGCAAGAAGTGGTTGCGCATAATCCCAATGCCCGTATCGAAGACGAGTTGGTGCTCAAGGATTATCTGATTATTCAGACCCGTGAAAATGGCCTAACGCGGATTAAAGTGATGCCGCTCAATGGTCAAAAGCCCTTCGAGTTGAGCTTTGATGAGCCTGCTTATGTGATGGGTTTAGAGATTAATTCCCAGCAAGACAGCAATAAGTTACGCATTTTCTACTCCAGCCTAACGACGCCAGAAGCCGTATACGAATATTCGCTGGTGAATCCCGATAGACGTGATTTATTAAAACAAGATCAAGTCTTAGGCGGCTTCGATGCCAGCCAGTATCGTGCCGAACGGATATTTGTGACGGCCCGCGATGGTGCAAAAGTGCCCGTCTCTTTGGTGTATCGTAAAGATAAATTCAAGAAAGATGGTACTAACCCTCTGTATCAATACGGTTATGGATCTTACGGTTACACAGTAGAACCCGATTTTTCTTCATCTGTTATTAGTTTGCTCGACCGCGGTTTTGTGTATGCCATTGCCCATGTACGCGGCTCAGAAATGCTCGGCCGTCCTTGGTATGACAATGGTAAGCTGTTGAATAAGCAGAATACCTTCAATGATTTTATTGACGTAACAACGGCATTAACGGCGCAAGGTTATGGCGACAAAAACAAGATCGTCGCTTCTGGTGGCAGCGCGGGTGGTTTGCTAATGGGCGCGATTGCTAACCAAGCTCCGGATAAGTATTTCGCCCTTGCAGCCCATGTACCTTTTGTTGATGTGGTGACGACTATGCTGGACGAGTCGATTCCGTTGACGACCAATGAGTATGACGAGTGGGGCAATCCGAACGAGAAAACCTATTTCGATTACATGCTGAGTTACTCGCCCTACGACAATGTCACCGAGCAAGAATACCCACACATGCTAGTGACGACAGGTTTGCATGATTCCCAAGTGCAGTATTTTGAACCCGCCAAGTGGGTCGCTAAACTGCGCGATGTACAGAATAAGTGGTACAAGATGGATGATAAGGTGTTGTTATTCAATGTGGATATGGAAGCTGGCCACGGCGGTAAGAGTGGTCGCTATCGCCAATACCAAGACACAGCCCAAGAATATGCCTTCTTCTTGAGTCTGTTAGGTATGGCGAAGTAGGTCATTCGCAAGTGACTGGATCAGCCGTCAACCTAGGCAATACTGACAGAGGCGCTTTACAGCAACATGAGTCACTGGTGGCAGACACACTTGCTCCAGTGACTAGCGCTGTCGCTACGACAGAAGATGCGCTGAATCCCGTACCATTAAATCCTGCACCTCTGAAGCCTACACCCATAAAATCAGCATCCCTCTGGTATTTGTATCTAGTCCGCTGCGCCAACGGGCATTTATACACAGGTGTCACCACAGATGTCACACGACGCTTTAGCGAGCATCAGTCGGGTGGCATCAAATCCGCTAAGTATCTGCGCGGTAAAGGTCCATTAACGCTGATGTATCAAGAAAAAGTCGGCACTCGCAGCGATGCCCTAAAGCGTGAAATCGCGGTTAAAAAACTGAGTCGTGCTCAGAAATTGGCGTTGATCGAATCTGTACTCAGATGACACTGAACTCTGACATCATTCAGATCTTATTGTTTTCAGGCAAAAGCTAAATCAACGTCGTGGGGCTTGACCCCACACCCGACCAAGGAGGACTGCTCGTCCTATCCTCCTTGGATTCTCCAAGACGCCCCTGACGGAGTTGGAAGCCCCTTGTGCTCATCGACAAATTTGCTATCGCTTCCGAAGGATGCATCCCTGCACCTGCGAAAGCTAGCTCGCCATATATGGACCCATCCGGTTTGCAAGACATTCGATAGCGATTATGAGAAGAGTTCATTGCACCCATATATTCGGCCTGTTATTGAGGTATGCCTCTGGCCCTGATGGATATCTGCTTCTACTGTCCTTATCATCCTTGCGGCTTCATTATGAGCCTATGGCGAGCTAAGGTTTTCAGTAGATCAGTCTGACTGTCTCATCATCAAATCAATTGTCATAGCA
>NZ_JAKKSE010000038.1:0-20327 GCF_025653595.1 Shewanella sp. SM95 | reverse complement strand
GATGGTTCAATGCCTGTTGTGGCTAGTTGGTTTACACGCACAGCAACAGGGCTGGGATAAGCATTTTCAGGCCAATACCATTGGGCATCGAACGGTACTCTCAACGATTCGCTTGGGATTGGAGGTACTCAGGCGGCCTGATTATCAAATCACGGAGAAAGAATTGCTGGCGGCCTGGGTATTATTCGCCAATCAGTTGCTCAAATATGGCTATGCTATGGCTGATTTATGAGGGGATCCTTCAGTACTAAGTATTAAAGTATCACACTGATATGGCGGTTTTAGCTGGATGCTAGCCGCTATCTTTGATTCTAAGCTGCCCGTTTATCATTTAAAGTAAAAGCTCATTCATATATTGTTCATATGCCTTTGCCGTACAAAAAGTTATCCGAATACAACTCATCTAGAAATTATGTTTCCCTGAGCAGTCAAATCTCCTAACACTGTCACTAACCCCTTAATTATAAATTGAAGTGGTGAATAAAAGACGGCATTCTGTGAGGATTAACAGCGGCTGTTTGGCGTCAAAGTAGAGTTAGTTGAATAAGGAAGTTTTGTGGATATATTAGGTCTATTTTCAGATGCTTTAGCTCAAGTGTGGTACATCATACCTTTACTACTCATCATATCGATTTTTAGGAGTCGTTGGTTTAAAGGTGTGTTCGGCGAGTTTTTGGTAAATCAGATATTGTCACGGTTGCCAGAATCAGATTACACATTGGTAAAAAATGTAACATTGCCCACAGATGATGGTACAACTCAAATTGACCATGTTATTGTATCTAAGTTTGGTCTTTTCATCGTTGAAACTAAAAACATGAAAGGTTGGATTTTTGGTTCAAAAAATCAAAAGCAGTGGACACAGAAAATCTATCGTCACTCTTCAAAATTCCAGAATCCTCTCCATCAAAATTATAAACACGTCAAAACCCTAGAATCATTGTTAGGCATAGATTCATCATATTTACACTCTGTAATTGTTTTTATTGGTGATAGTACGTTCAAAACGGATATGCCTGAAAATGTTACTTATGCACGAGGGTGCTTGAGCTACATAAAGCAGTTCGTACAGCCTGTATTCTCAGAGACAGAGTACACTCAAATTATTGAAGTCATCAATGACGTCAAACTAAAGAGAGGCGTTGTTACAGACCTTAGGCATCGACAGCATGTTACAGAGTTAGTCGCATCAAAAAACAGCGTAAAGCAGTGCTCACGCTGTGGTTCCGCAATGGTTATGCGTGAAACAAAGCGTGGTGAAAATAAAGGTAAACAGTTTTGGGGGTGTTCTGCATTCCCAAAATGTAGATCTGTGGAAGAATTCAACTAAAGAGTTATTTAAGGTTTCATGAGCAAGCCGAACCTGACCAGACTCATTCCTGCCCCAAAACGTGTTTCAATCAAAATTACGTCATTTCAAAGAATTAACATTTGACCTAGTTTTTATTAGCCGTGTAATGTGGCTACTAGTAAAGAAATTTCATCCAATGGTGAGTATAGGTGTTTGACGAAGCCCAAAAAGAAGCAGTTATGCAAGCGTATAACTTTGCTTGTAAAGTTGCCAAAAAGCACCACAAAGAATTAGCAAAAAAAGCTTCAAATGAAGAAATGGAGATATTAAATGAACTTCGTTCAGAACATTTACCAGAGGAACTCAAAAAACGTGTCTTCGATTTAGCAGTTGAATATCACTACTGTAAGTCACCATCATCTAAGGATGGTCTTATCACAAACCTAAAAAACATTGAAACTGAACTAAAAAGTTTAATCACAAAGTTTGATACATTGAAAAGCACTGCCCCTCACACATTTGATGATATCGCTTCTCAAATGTATTCCCCATACTTACGAGGTGGTGAGCTTAAAGCGCAAGAATTTACATATTATGATCCTCAGACCGAGCTAAAACATCTAGTTCGGAGTATTAGGTTAGCTAAGAGCACTACACATGCTAAAGCAAAGAAAGTAAAAAAAAGAGGTACTTATTGGCACCGTATCGAACAACTATGGTTACAAATTACAAACCAACGCACTCAGCCTGCTCAAAATAGTGATTTTATTGTATTTTCTGAGATGATTTTCAACTCTGGTAAAAGTTCCGAAGGCCCTATAGAAAGCGCTGAAGCGTTGAGTAAAGACTACAGGCGGTATCTGAATGAAAAACTTTCAGCTTCATTGTTACCAAGTCGCTTGGACAAAAACGAATAAATAACTGTTTTTATGTCCAGAACAATAACCACATACTGCATAAAATGACTCTACAAATAATGATGTGGAGAAAATTATTATGCTTCTAGAGATTCGAACAAAAACCTTTTATATTAAGTTTTCTTGGCGGGCGCTCAGCATGGTTTTCATTGTAGCCTTATGTGTGTATTTTAATTTGCCATTGCCTTGGCAAAATGGGTAGACCTGAGTGTCCATCACTCTGATGGACAGCATAAGTTGCGATGACTTAGTCTTTGTCATACATCTAATTTAGTAAAACCTGTAACTTGCTTTTGTCCAAGTACTTGGTATTGCGGCAGGTGAAGGATGTTGTCGGGAAGTTCGGTCATGGTGTTGTATAGGCGTAGGTGTCAGTCAGATCCATCCGACTCGGCATTGGTGTTTGCTTTTTTACCCAACAAGCTGCTGGAAACGAAAAGTAAGGCACCGAGGACAATTGCAATATCAGCCAGGTTGAAGGCCGGCCAATGCCAGTCTCGCCAATAGAAATCAAAGGAATCCACAACATAGCCGCGAAAGACCCGGTCAATCAGGTTGCCCATGGCGCCACCGAGGATAAGACTGTAAGCGATGGCTTCTCCTTTATGACGATTTTCAAGGATCAGCTTGATCAGAAAAATCGAGACCACTACCGCGATTCCGATAAAAAAGTAGCGCTGCCAGCCTCCACCATTCGCAAAAAGACTGAATGCGGCACCGGTGTTCCATAGGTGCACCCAGTTAAAGAACGGGGTCACCGAAACATACTCGCCATAGGCCATTGATTGCTGCACCAGCCACTTTACAGCCTGATCAGACGCTGCCAGCAGGCCCGATATGGACAATAGGGCATACGGCGAGAGCTTTTTGCCAATAATGAGCATTATTTAACCCTTCAACGCCAAAATGCGTCTGGCACCGTTAAGTACAATGCCCCCCGCGATGGTGCCGATAATCAGATCCGGATAATTGGAACCGGTCCACGCGACCAGGGCGCCGGCGGTGATGACCCCCAGGTTGATCACCACGTCGTTGGCCGAGAATATCCAGCTTGCCTTCATGTGCGCCCCGCCTTCCCGATGTTTGGATATGAGCAGCAGACAACTGGTATTGGCAATCAATGCGACGAATGCGATAGCCATCATCACCAGCGATTCAGGCTCACTACCGAATACAAAGCGTCTCACCACCTCTACGAGCACGCCCACAGCCAAGATCAGTTGCAGTACACCAGCAAGATGCGCGGCACGTACCTGCATTTTCACGCTATGTCCAACCGCATAAAGGGCAAGCCCGTACACCGCCGCATCGGCAAAATTGTCCAGGGATTCTCCAATCAGGCCGGTGGACCGGGCGATCAGACCGGCAGTCATTTCCACCACGAACAGAAGTGCATTGATGCCGAGCAACCAGCGCAGGGTCCCGGATTCTTGCTTAGCAGAAGCTGCCGAAAACTCGGCGGCCTTGATGGTCTCCGGATTTGCAGCGACGGTTTCCTGAAGCGAGGCGCCTAGCCCCAAGGTCTTCAGTTTCGAGGTGACGGGCTCGACCTCGCCGTCATGCACGACCTTCAGCCGGCGGTTCGACAAGTCGAAGGACAGCGCCCGAATCTCCTCAAAGCCGTTCAGGGCTAGGCGAATCATTCGTTCTTCTGATGGACAGTCCATCTTCGGCACGGCATAAACACTGACCCATCTCCCTGGCGCCTCGGAGGAGGCCTGTATATCGGTATCCGCTGCGGACGTTGCATCACCGCCACAGGCGCCACCACAGGATTTGCTCATGATACGACTCCACTTGAACAATGTTGTGGTACCATTTTAAACTATAAAGCTACTATAAGGTCAATAGAGTAAAGAATCCGTTGGGGAGGAGGCTGATGCGCATTGGTCAGTTGGCGCAGTTGGTAGGGGTCGAAACACAGACGATCCGCTTCTATGAACAGCAGGGCTTGTTGCCACCGCCTGATCGGCAGGACAACGGTTACCGTGTCTATACCGAGAAGCATGGTGAGGGGCTGGCCTTCATCCGTCGCTGCAGAATCCTGGGCCTGTCACTGGCTGAGATTCACGAACTACAGAGCTATCAGGACGACCCTCATCAGCCTTGTACCGCCGTCAACGCCTTGCTCGATGATCACATCTCTCATGTGCGGTCGCAGATAACCGCTCTGCAAGCGCTTGAGAAACAACTCGTTTCACTGAGAGCGAGTTGCAACGATGACCGGGAAGTTGAGGCGTGTGGGGTTCTTGCTGGAATTAGCGAAGGAAACATGCACCAGCAGTAGGTGAAGCATCAACCAGATAATCCGATGAGATGCCGGTCTGTCTCACTCTCATGCAAAGGTAAGATCAACCATTTAATCCGCTTACCCTTTAATTTGAAAGGTTTAAAAAGATGAACAGTTACGAAGAGCAGCTTAAGACAGTGTTTCGCTCTGCTCAGATGCACCTCTATCTCACCTGCGCAGAATCAGGCCGATTTGTGCCAGTTCAGCGCCGCAATGAGATTTTGATTAAACGGTTAAAGCCATTTGTCGATGACAAGGCCTGCCGTGAAATTAAGAGTCATGTTAAGCGTGTCATCCTACTTGGGCGCCAAGGGCAGGACATGGAAGCCTGCATTAATCAAATGTTATCGGTTATCAACAGCTCCAGCGTCAAATACGACAGGATGATTGCGCTGGCTGAATGGTTGGTCACTGCGATTGATGCTATCAAAGAGCCAATCCAATTCAGCACCAGTGAACAACCTGTGACAGTGGATCACAATGCCTGCGAGATACGTTTTAACCGAGTGCAGATTGAGAATTGCTTCAATGAAGATGGCCAACAAATAGCTCCGATGATGATTAACTATCGCTACACTTCAGAGGACAATTTAATTGCACTTAAGAAGGTGTTTAACTCAGATTATCAATTGATTGAATGTGTGGTTTTAACAAACAACACTGCCAACTTTTTTATCATCGATAGCGCTCATTGGATGGATGCTCAATAGTGCTAAAATAGCTGAAAGGAACTCTCGGTATGATTCAATTATCCTCTCTCACCTTACATGATGTTGTACGCAACTTATCCGGCTTAGGCTTCTTTTGGGCGTTGTGGATGATATTCCCTTATCGACATAATCACGCAATACCTTTACTCCGGTCAGGCGCCGCTATCGCTTTTATGGCGGCTGGGTTGTATATGCTAAGTGATAAAGGGCTTGTTGAGTTTCACCCCCCTGCTTTTCTGGCGCTGGCCACATTACTGGTCACAACTAAAATGGATAATACCAATACATTTCCGGCGATGGTTATTCAGAACGTGTTTCTTGGTAGCACGTTAATTTCGTTATTTATTTATGGCATTGGAACCGTAGTTATCACCTGCACTTCGGCGGCGATTTTCTTGTATATCCTCAACAAAGCAATGCCGGAAGACATTCACAATTAATATAGCGCGTGATATCGTCCAAATGTGTAAATTTTTGGACATAACTCTATGAATCCTTTGTGCGTTTATATAATAGTTTGATAATTCTTAATAATGTTTGATCATTTATATAATAGTTTGATATTTTTTGGCTCTTTTGGTGAATGTGCGGATTAAGAGTTAGCACATTTTTGCCCCAAAGCTTTTCAGGAGTAGCAAAGGACCTGATACCAACTGTGCACAGGTTGACCAAATTTTTGTAATGTATAAAGTTCCCACTATTACTGAATCACATCATTTTTCTAGTGCCATGAAATTAGATCGATTCCAAATATTTTTACGAATAACGCAAACAACCAAAAGCAAATTACGGTTATCGTGGCACTCACTAGTAACGATGGCCAGAAACCCAAACGTTGTAACAGTGATGGAAATATCAGGAACATAGGTAATGTAGGTATGACATACCAGAACGTGTACCAAGCATGGTTCGCTATTTTTTCCATTGGCTGTTTTTCAACATATAACCAAACCATGGCTAAAATGGTGACCAGCGGCAATGCCACGATCAGCGCTCCAAGTTTATCACTACGCTTTGCAAGCTCAGAAGCTGCAACAACGACTGCAGCGGTGATCATATACTTTGTTAGTAGCCAGCCCATTCCACCCTCACTATGAGTGATTAAAAACCGATTGCCTATCGGTTTTTGTTCTGCCACTATAGCGGTCATTATGGCAAGAGAAAAGTGTTATGCAGTTAGGTGAATTAGAAAAGCAGGTTTTGCAACATCTTTGGACTGAGTCTGAAGCGGATGCTAAGCAAGTACATGCGGTGCTTGGGTTGTCTCGAGAGAGTTCACTCAATACCATTCAGAGCACCTTAGATCGCTTGTTTAAAAAAGGATTACTGAGTCGAACTAAGCAGGGTCATGCCTACTTTTATCGAGCAAAAGTCGACAGAGAAGCCTTGATCGCCAAACTTATTACCAATGTTACTAGTGACTTTATCGAAGAGGGTGAGCACAGTCTGATCGCGGCCTTTAGTTCAGTATCCGCTAATCTGAATGATGCTCAGCTAGATATCTTGGAACATTTAATTGAAGAACAACGTCAACTTCGGAAAGGATAATTAGGCTTATGTTTGTTGGCGATTTAGCGATTACACTGAATTTACTGAGTGTTGCAGTGCTGGCATTTGCTATCAGTGTTGTGTTCATCTCGATCGCTCTACGATTCACTCTGCCTAGATTAGATTATCTCACTTTCAGGTTACGTAAAGTTATCCTATGGTCGTTAGTCACAGCGCCTTGGTGGATAGCCATTAATTGTGTTGTCTTTTTCTGGCCGAAGCAGCAAGATTTGTTTTCTGCAGCTTGGTTAAATGAATTTGTTCACTGGCACCATATTGATATTTTTAGCTTCGACAGTTGGCACGCAGTTACCTTGCTTTCGGCCTCGGGATTTTTGATTTGGTCGATGATAAAGACTGTTTATTCTCGCAAAAAACAATCATCAACAATGGCGTCTCTGCTTGGATTATCAGATGTTTACCCCCAAGAAGCCAACTCTCAGCATCGTTATTATTTATTACCTTTGGCAATACCTGCAGCTTTTACCACAGGGCTTATTTCTCCCAAAATCTATCTGACTACGGCACTACAAGAACGGGTTAATGAGCAGGAATTAGATATTATTATCCGGCATGAAATGGCGCATGTCGCTGCCAGAGATCCTCTGTTTAAAGTGATCTTCGCGACTTTTGCAGGCTTTTTTCCGCTCGGGATGAAACAACATTTGGTCAAGCAATTTACCTTGCTTACTGAACTGATGGCAGATCATGCAGTGACAAATGAACACGACCATCTTGACGTTGCTCAGGCTCTGGTTAACGTTGCCAGAATGCAACGAAGCGTAACGCTAGGTTGTGATGGGTTGCAAACGAGCTATTTCGGCAATGATCAAACCAGCGTGCGAGTGCAGCGCCTAATTTATCCTGTTTGTACATCTTCTCGATTGGCAATCGGTTTAGCTATTGTGTTGTTAGTCATAGCACCAGTATTAACCGCCTCCACGGTGGATAGCCTCCACCATATTATCGAAACTTTTTTCACCCATTAAGTAAGGATTGGGAATGAAAGCTATTCTTTGTAAACGCACAGCCAAAAAACCGATAGGCAATCGGTTTTCTGCTGCATTGATAGGAATGAGTATTATCCTATCGGCATCCGCAGCGACAGATGAAAGCCCGCAAAAAATCAGTTTATCTGATGCGGTTACCATGACTCTCACCCATCATCCTGATTTACAAGCTTTTGTATCGCAGCAGCGAGTCTGGGAGGGGCGTATTCAGCAAGCGAGTGTCGGTGAACGCCCAGAAATTGGGCTGATGATTGAGGATGCGTTAGGCACGGGGGAACACAGTGCATTGAAAAGTGTGCAATCTACGCTCACCTTCTCATGGTTGCTGCAACAGGACCTAATTGATAGTCGTGTTAACACGGTAAAAACGGAAGCCACTAAACTGGTCATAGAGAAGCAAATCAAGGCGCTCGATTTGTCTTCACAGGTGGCTAAGCACTTTATCGATATACTGGTTAAACAGGAGCATCTTAAGCTCAATGTGATGGCAAAAGCTCAGGCTGAGAACGTTGTTGATACGATTGCCAAGCGGGTGCAAGCAGGTAAAAGTTCGGCGGTTGAAATGCAGTTGGCAAAGGCTGAATTTATCCGCCGAGGACTGGCGGTCGAAGATATCGAACACGAGCTGAAAGCGAGCCAGTATCAACTAGCCTCCCTTTGGGGTAAGCCTAAAGCAGCATATTATTTCAACGGTGATCTGCTGGACATGCCAACAGTGCCGTCGGTTGACAGTCAGCTTACCCTGCTAAAGCAGAATCCGCGTTTTCAACAGTTTGCCAGTGCTCAGCGTATTGCTCAGTCACAAATGGAACTGGCACGAATTGAAGCCAAACCCCAGTGGCAATTTACCGCTGGGGTCCGTCGTTATGAGGCAAGCGATGACTTTGGTTTAGTGGCAGGCGTCTCTATCCCTTGGGGCACAAGTGACCGTAATGCAGGGACAATCGCAGCCCTCCACGCTCAGCAGGATGTGTTGGTCAACGAACAAAGCGCATTAATGCAAGCTCAAGATGCTCAACTCTATGTACTGCTACAGGAAATGGCACACTCTGCGCATGTGATAGATACAGTGCGCAACAGTATAGTGCCCACCCTCGAAAAAGCCCTGTCAGAGGCAAGCAATGCTTTTGATAAAGGTCAACTCAGTTACAACCAATACAATGATGTGTATCGGGAATTACTCAGTGCTCAATATCAGTTGCTGGATGCCTTTGAAAGCCTGCATTTGCAACACATCGAAATTCAACGCCTGACGGGTACGTCCATTTCTCAGTGAGATTACTTATGAAAAATAACCACATCCTTTCGTCACTGAGTTTGGCGATACTGCTCAGTATGGGTATGAACGCCTTCATCCCAACACCTGTAATGGCTTCCTCAGCCCCTGTTGCTGAGCAGGCTGACCCAGAAAAAGGTCCGCATCGTGGACGTATGCTGCGTGAGGGGAATTTTGCTTTAGAGCTGTCCATTTTTGAAACGGGTGTCCCTCCAGAGTTTCGAGTGTGGTTGACCTATGAAGGGAAACCACTAGATCCCAAAACTGTTGATTTGAGCGTTAAATTGACTCGCTTAGGCAATGTCGTGGATGACATTCGCTTTAACGCGCAAGGGGATTTCCTCCGTGGTGATATGGAGATCTATGAACCCCATTCGTTTGTGGTCACGATTGAGGCTAAATACCAAGGTAAAACGTACCTTTGGCAGTATGACAACTTTGAAGGTCGCACCACGATAGAGCAAGCCGTCGCCACCGCGATGGATATTCAAACCGATATTGCAGGTCCAGCCACTTTGCACCAAACAATCCCTGCCTATGGCACATTGGCGCTACCGGTAGAGTCGCAGCGTGCCATCGCCGCTCGCTTTGAAGGAGAAATTACGCAGTTGTATGTTGGACTGGGTGACAGGGTAAAAAAAGGCCAACCCTTGTTAACCATAGAAAGTAACGAAAGTTTGAAGCCATATCAAATCAAAGCGCCATCCGATGGCGTAGTCACCCAGCAGTTCGCTAACAGTGGCGAGCAAACCCTTGGCCGTTCGTTGCTGACGCTCACCGATAACAGTCATTATATCGCTAAACTGGCGGTATACCCCATTGATTATCAAAAGGTTAGCATCGGTGCTGCCGTCACTTTGCAGATAGAGGGCTCGGATGAGACTTATCAAGGTACTGTTTCATTTATCGAGCCCCAAGTGCGTGATGATCAAGCCCGTATCGTGTGGGTAAAACTTGCTAATGAAAAGGGAGCGTTTACCTCCGGCAGTTTTGTTCACGCCAAGATTGAAGTGGCCACCATTGAGGTGTCTTTGGCGGTTAAACGAATTGGATTGCAAGGGTTTCGTGATTTCACCGTAGTGTTTGCCAAAGTCGGTGAGCAATATGAAGTGCGTATGCTGGAGCTAGGCCGTCAAGGCGGTGAATGGGTTGAGGTACTGGGCGGTTTGAAACCTGGCACTGAATACGTCACCGAAAATAGCTATATCTTAAAAGCCGACATTGAAAAGTCTGGCGCATCCCACGATCACTAGGAGTGTAAGTCATGTTGGAATCGATTTTACGCTTTTCGATAAAGCGAAAATTCCTAGTGCTGGTGATGGTATTAGCTTTAGCCGGATTAGGCATATGGAACTTCACTAAATTGCCGATTGATGCGGTGCCGGACATCACCAATGTGCAGGTGATGATCAACACCGAAGCCCCAGGTTATACCCCGCTTGAGATTGAGCAACGGGTCACCTTTCCCTTGGAAACCGCTTTGGCAGGTTTACCTGGGCTAACTTACACACGTTCCGTTTCTCGCTATGGCTTGTCTCAAGTGGTTGCCATATTCAGTGACGACACGGATGTGTATTTTGCCCGCCAGCTCGTGAACGAACGATTATCCGCAGCCCGTGCTGAATTGCCTGTAGGACTTGAGCCGCAGCTTGGCCCTATTGCGACAGGCTTAGGTGAAATCTTTATGTTTACGGTGGATGCATTGCCTGATGCCACCCATGCCGATGGTTCGCCGATCACACCAATGGATTTACGCACTGTGCACGATTGGACGATTAGACCGCAGTTGATGCGAGTGCCCGGCGTTGTTGAAGTGAATCCTATTGGTGGTTTTGAACGTGAAATTTTAGTGGCTTTCAAACCAGAAAAACTTTTGGCCTTTGGCTTAACCCAAGCGGATGTTGTCGATGCCATTGCTAAAAATAATCAAAATCAAGGTGCGGGTTTTATTGAGCAAAACGGCGCGCAGTGGCTACTGAGAATGCCCGGTCAGGCAGAGGATATGGCCACGATTGGCAATATCCCGCTGAAATCGACCAATGGATCAGCCTTGACCATCAAAGATGTAGCAGAGATTGAAAATGGCCAAGGTCTACGAAACGGTGCCGCCACGCAGAATGGCCGTGAAGTGGTCATGAGTACCGTGTTTATGTTAATTGGTGAAAATAGTCGCACCGTAGCCCATGCCGTGGGCGAAAAGCTCAAAGAAATCAATGCGACTCTCCCAGAAGGGATTGTGGCCACTGCCGTATATGACCGCACCACCTTGGTAGATAAAACGTTACAAACAGTACAAACCAATCTACTTGAAGGCGCAATTCTGGTGATCGTGGTGTTGTTTGTCTTGCTAGGAAACTTTCGGGCGGCATTTTTAACCGCATTAGTCATCCCTTTTGCCATGTTGATGACCATTACGGGCATGGTGCAGACTCGTGTTAGTGCTAACTTGATGAGCTTAGGGGCTCTGGACTTTGGTTTATTAGTGGATGGCGCGATCATCATTGTTGAAAACTGCCTGAGGCGTTTAAGTCAGGCGGGGGATGATCCCTTACCATTAAAAGAACGTTTAGAACTCGTCTTTGAGGCCACTCGCGAGGTTATTCGCCCGGCACTGTTTGGTGTCTTTATCATTACTGCGGTCTATTTGCCGATTTTTGCGCTGGAAGGCGTGGAAGGCAAAATGTTCCATCCAATGGCCATTACAGTGGTGATTGCACTGTTAAGTGCAATGCTGCTTTCCGTCACCTTTGTTCCTGCAATGGTTGCATTGCTGTTTAAAAAACCGGTGAAAGAGAAACACAGTCCACTTATTCGTGGCGCAGTGCTCTTATATCGCCCAGCCTTAAACTGGGTCATTAAAGGGCGCTGGATGGTTGTCATCGCTGCCACGCTGTTAGTCGCAATCTTTGGTTATCAGGCGACGAAATTAGGCAGTGAATTCGCACCAAATCTGGATGAAGGGGATATTGCTATGCACGCCCTTCGAATTCCGGGAACTTCGCTGAGTCAGGCAATCGCCCTGCAGGAAACACTGGAAGATAAAATTAAACAGATGCCAGAGGTTGAGCGGGTATTTGCCAAAATCGGCACGGCCGATGTGGCTACCGATGCGGTGCCTCCCAGTGTGGCGGATAACTTCATTATCTTAAAACCCCGTGAACAGTGGCCCAATCCTGACAAATCGAAAGCACAAATTGTCGAAGAACTTGCTGCCCTAGTCGCCCCCATACCGGGGAACCGTTATGAATTCTTGCAACCCATTCAGATGCGTTTCAATGAACTGCTGGCAGGGGTAAGGGCAGAACTTGCCATCAAAGTGTTTGGTGATGATTTTGATACGCTCACAGCACTGGGCGCAGAAATTGAGTCCGCCATCGCTCAAGTCGAAGGTGTTGCAGATATTCAGGTTGAGCAGAGCACGGGGCTGACGATGCTGAACATCATTCCTAATCGTCAAAAGCTGATGCAGCATGGTATCAGTATCATGGAGGTGCAATCTCAAGTTGCTACCGCGATGGGAGGGACTGTGGCGGGTAAGTTCTACCAAGGGGATGTGCGTTCAGATATTGTGGTGCGTCTTGATGAGTCGCGTAGGCAGAACATCGATGCGCTCAGTTATCTACCTATTACTTTGCCTGGCGGTCAAAGCATTCCACTTCAAGAATTAGCCTCCTTAGAGCTGGTTTCGGGCGCTAACCAAATAAACCGTGAAAACGGTAAACGCCGAATGGTCGTTACGGCTAACGTACGTGGACGAGATTTAGGCAGCTTTGTCGCCGATATTCAGACCGTTATTGGTGAAAAAGTGGCAATTCCCGCAGGTTATTGGCTGGAGTACGGTGGCACCTATCAGAAACTGCAATCGGCTTCAAAACGCCTCAGTATTGTGGTGCCTGTTACCTTGTTGATGATTATCGGCTTGCTGATGTTGGCGCTTAACTCCTTTAAAGACGCAATGATTATCTTTACTGGCGTGCCACTGGCGTTAACAGGTGGGATTGCGGCGCTGTTGCTGCGCGATATTCCGTTCTCAATTTCGGCCGCGGTTGGCTTTATTGCATTATCGGGCATTGCGATTTTAAATGGTCTGGTGATGGTGTCATTTATTCGCCAATTACGTAAAGAAGGGGTGGGACTCGATAGCGCCATTTTTGAAGGGGCGCTAACGAGGCTGCGTCCGGTCATAACCACCGCATTAGTCGCTTCGCTTGGCTTTATTCCGATGGCCCTCAATACCGGTATTGGTTCTGAAGTGCAACGGCCACTGGCTACCGTAGTGATTGGCGGCATTATCTCCTCTACGCTATTAACGCTATTTCTTATCCCCGCGCTATATCGAATTTTACACAAAGAAAAGGAGTCTATTTTGACTGAAGTAGAAGCAATGGAGTTAGTTGATGCCAAATAAGCTATTAAAAATCAGCCTATTCCTCTTAATTGGACTGTTAGGTTTTATCAGTGTCGATGTATTGGCCCATGGGGTCGATGACAATACCCGAGCCTTTTTAGAACAAAACCAAGGGGTGCAATTTATTCCGTTTTTGTATATCGGGGCTAAGCATATGATCACCGGATACGACCACTTACTATTTTTAGTGGGGGTGATCTTCTTTTTGTACCGCAGCAAAGATGTGTTGTTGTATGTCACCATGTTTACTATTGGTCACAGCACAACGTTGTTACTTGGCGTTATGACTGATGTTCAGGTCAATGCGTATTTGATCGATGCCATTATCGGCGTATCAGTGATCTACAAAGGTTTTGATAACTTAGGTGGATTTAAGCGCTGCTTTAATTGGCAACCCAATACCCAAATGGCGGTGTTGATCTTTGGTTTGTTCCATGGCTTTGGACTGGCAACCAAATTACAGGAATTTGAACTGTCACAGGAAGGCCTGTTTACCAATTTATTGGCATTTAACATCGGGGTGGAGATCGGGCAATTTGCTGCGTTGGCCTTTATTTTGATAGTGATTAACGCTTGGCGTCACTTTCCTTCATTTCAGCGATTTTCAACGCTCACAAACACGGCACTCATGAGTGCCGGGATCATGCTGATGGGCTATCAGCTTACTGGTTATTTTGTAAATTAACTAATAAAAAGAGAAGATTATGCAACACACTGTGAGTTCAACCACTTTAGTCAAAGCCAGTATTTCCGCAACTGTCATTGCGGCCGTTGCTCTGGTGACTTTTATCCTTCCTGCCGAGTACAACATTGACCCGACAGGCGTAGGCCAAAAATTGGGATTAACGACACTTGCACAAGCCGCTGAAGCCGAAGGTGTGGTTTCAACGCAGGGCTTAGGTGAGAAAAACAGCCAAGAATTTCAAACGATTGAAGTGGTTGTTCCCGCTGGTCGAGGCGTCGAATATAAGTTTGCTATGCCACAGTATGCCAAAATGACCTATGAATGGTTAACTGATGGCGACGCTTTGTATTTTGACCTCCATGGTGAACCAGAGGGAGATACTACAGGTTATTTTGAGAGTTACACCATAGCAACATCAAACGAAATGAAAGGGAGCTTTACGGCACCTTTCGCGGGTTCCCATGGTTGGTATTGGAAAAATAAATCGGATAAACCGATAGCCGTACAGCTACTGGTTAAAGGGCAGTATGACGTCATTGGCCTTAAATAATAATTGACATAATTTGGAGAATGCTATGAAAAAATTGATAACAGTTGTCGCCCTATGTGGCCTATTAATGAATGGTAGTGCTTTAGCCCATGCTGATCATGGTGTGATTAGTGGGCAAGGTGCAATAAAGGTTGCCGCTAAGTCACTCAATCAAATGACATTTAAAGACTTTGGTTTTGAGGTAGGTAAATTAGATGGCTCATGGAAAGAGGTACCTGAATCACAATTATCCATTGTGACCTTTGAAGGTAATTTTTATGTAATAAGCGCTGTTAACCCCACCACTAAAAAACAGGTCTTTCTGAAAATCGCCAGTAACGGTGAATTATTGGAAGTTAAAGATACAAACAAGTTCTAATATCCCGATATGATGCTGTCTAGTACGCATTAGACAGTGCCATAGATATCCCTCTTGAATATATATTTTCACTTATTGTTAGATCGAGCATTGCCATACTTTTGGTAATTCGAATCTGTGGAATTAGAGTTAAAATTCTAACGCGGAAATGTCCAAAAGTGAGTTTGAAAATGATCAAACTTAATTATGAGAAACTGAAATTCGTCCTCAGATAAATTATCAAACAATAGCGGTATTACCGTTCATGACACCCATAATTTTTATCAAACTTTATTATGGTCGTACAGGTGTTAATGACTAACATCGATTGGCCATCCGGCGCGACATGTGCGACTCAGGAAGAGGACGGTGAAATCATTTTCTGGAAAGCCCCGGTGGAGACTGTATTGTCAGTGCGTGACGACGCTGAAAGCCGTGGTGTTCTGCCATCTCTTCTCCATAAGGATATGGTACATAGCTGGTATCATAGGGATAGCGGCCATGACGATGATTTACCAGAGCTGGCGTGTGATTGGCGTACCGCGTTAGTCACCAAACCAGCTCGGTTCTAAGTTAAACGATGACAGAGATAGGCCAGAGATGAAAATCAGTAAGTTAGTTGAACATCAGTACCGTGCTAAGCCAAAACAGCTGGCGTTAAAACCGATCCTTCACCTCGTCTGCGTCTTAGAAGAAATCCTAGGAAATGCCAGTGCTGAGCAACTGCTGGCTATTATCAAAGACCATCAACAGCTAGTTGCGTTGCGTAAGCAATGCGCCACTCCGCACCACAACACGCTTGACGTTTATCGGATAGTGCGGAAAACCTCGCCGTTCAGGGCGAGGATGAATAGCGCAACGGCGAAGCCGTTCTGAGGGCTACGCCGGAGTTTGTTGCTGCTCAATATACTGCCGGATGATCTCAATTGGCGCACCACCACAGCTCCCCGCAAAATAACTGGGCGACCAGAGCGCACCTCCCCAGAGTTTCTTTTTGATCGAAGGGTAATTCTTTTTTCGGATCATCCGGCTGGATACACCTTTGAGACTGTTAACCAGATTCGACACGGCCACCTTCGGCGGGTAATTCACCAACAAATGCACATGGTCGTCTTCACCGTCGAACTCAACCAGCTCTGATTCAAAATCAAGACAGACCTTTTCAAAAAAGATTTTTAGATCATCCAGCACTTCTTTGGTAAAGACATTTCGTCGGTATTTTGTTACAAAGACCAAATGAACGTGCATTTTAAAAACACAATGCCTGCCATGCCTTAAATCGCTTTCTATTTCCATAGACCAATCTATAATTGAGTTGTATTGACACAGTATGAGCAAGCCATGCAACGACTGCAAGCCTACAAATTCGAACTGATTGTCACTGGAGAGCAGCAGCGCCAGATGCGCCGCTTCTCCGGTGCTTGTCGGTTTGTCTATAACAAGGCGCTGGCGTTGCAAAAAGAACGACATGAGCAGGGTGAAAAGAAACTATCGGCCTTTGAACTGAATAATCTGTTACCACAATGGAAAGCAGAGCCAGAAACAAAATGGCTGTCTGATTCACCTTCTCAAACGCTGCAACAGTCGCTGAAAGATTTAGATCGGGCGTACAAAAATTTCTTTGCCAAACGAGCAGACTTCCCGCGCTTCAAAAAGAAGGGTCAGTCAGATAGCTTTCGCTATCCACAAGGGGTGAAACTGGAGCAAGGCAATAATCGACTCTTCCTGCCCAAGCTCGGCTGGCTGCGTTACCGCAACAGTCGGACGGTGGAAGGTGAGATTAAAAACGTCACGGTCAGTCAGGTTTGTGGTAAGTGGTATGTATCGATCCAGACCGAGCGGGAAGTTGAAATTGCCGTGCATCAGGGCGATGCCATCGGCATTGACATGGGCATTGCCCGCTTTGCCACCCTGTCCGATGGCCGTTTCTACGCCCCGCTCAACAGTTTCAAACGGCACGAAACCGCTTTGCGCAAGGCGCAGCAGGCCATGAGCCGCAAGGTAAAATTCAGCAATAACTGGAAAAAGGCCAAAGCCAAAGTTCAGCGCATTCATTCCAATATCGGCAACAGCCGCCGTGACTACCTGCATAAAATATCAAACGACATTAGCAAAAACCACGCGATAGTCTGTATTGAAGATTTGCAGGTCAAAAACATGTCAAAATCAGCGGCAGGAACCGCCGAGCAACAGGGTAGGAATGTTAGGGCGAAGTCAGGCCTGAATAAAGCCATTCTTGATCAAGGCTGGTTTGAGTTCCGTCGCCAGCTCGATTACAAGCTGGCATGGAATGGCGGCCACCTGATCGCCGTTCCACCGAAAAACACCAGCCGGACGTGTCCGTGCTGTGGTCACATATCGAAGGATAACCGCGCCACGCAAGCTCGGTTTGCCTGTGTGGAATGTGGCTTTGAAGAAAACGCCGATGTCGTCGGCGCGATCAATGTATTAAGGGCGGGACACGCCCGATTAGCCTGTGAAGTGAGTGGTGCAACAATGCCGCCAGCAGCAGGAACCCACCGAAGCGAGTCCGGCGTTCGCGCCTAACCGCAGTAGGAATCCTCGTCGTTTACGGCGAGGAGGATGTCAATTCATAGACGGATGGCGAAAAAGCGATATCCCCAAAAGTGGAAAGGAAATACCTGACAAGCTATTAGAGATGTACAAGCTAATCGGGAACACGTTCCGTAGTTTCTCTGAGGATGATATTGCGAATAACATCTTAAGTGGTGAGTTAAGAGAGGTTCGAAATGACTGATGAACGCTTAGATAGAATGCACAAACTGGCTCAGCGTTTAGCTAAAAATGGCACGATGGATCAGCTAACCATGCGAAAAATCGATGCACTCGCGCTCAGCGCAAAGCTAGATGAAATGACAGCAGAGCGAATAAAGCATATTAGGGAGCGTGAGCACATTAGCCAAGGTGTCCTCGCTACGATTCTGAATATGAGCAATGAGAGCATTCAAAAATGGGAACAGGGAAAGTCTAAGCCACAGGGTGCCGCGTTAAGATTGCTTAACATGATTGATAAGAATGGCATTGAGTGTGTGCTTTCTTAAGAGACACAAGCCGCAGACGGAGCCGATGGTTCCGTTTTTTGCTTCTACCGTTCAAATTCCTGCAAATCTGCACCAAGCTAAATCACACCTAACAGCATGAATGTAAAGTGTTAACTTAAATATTTTCAGCTTAATTCCACCGAATCAAAGTTTGAATTTAGCCCTCCCTTACTTAAAATAATGTGACATAATTTACTATTAAATACCCCTACGAGAATTTGCGCATGGTTCAATCAAATCAACAGATAGAAACGATTTTAGCCGCATGGCTTAGCGTGGGGAATGAGTTCAATCCTCATAATAAATTGTATCGGCATCCTGAGTTTATCTTTAGAAAAGCCGGAGAGTGGAATGGATGGAATGATTTTTTTGGTCTGAGCCCCGATGCAGACACTTATGAGGAAAATGATCGAATAAATGAGTTAGAGAATCAGGCTTGGGAGTTATACAAAGAACGCTTTCATCAAGTGCGCCTTCCTTAATATATGTCCCCTGGGAGCGTTGCCGGGAACAACACATCTCCCATGTAAAGGCCTAACAGAGTTACGGACCTGGGGGAATCATGTCCCGGAGCTGAAGAAGTCCCGGACTAAAACACTCACATCTATGTCAGTGCTTAACACACATCTCAACGTCGCTTCATATCTATCCGGGCATTGGCCAAAATCAACAATTCCCATGTAATCGCCTAACAGAGTTGTCAGCCTGGGGGGAAAGCGTGTCCCGGAGCTGTCGTACTTGAGCCATCAGAAAAACATCAATCCCCGTTTGAGAGATTCCCTAGAAATTTGTGTCGTTTTGAATCTGTGAGAAGCTGCTAGAAACTCAAAGCAGGAGCGTACAAGATGACGATGAATATCCTAGGGACAGTAACAACGAGCGAAGGTGGCAGCACTCAATGCCTTAATCAATCCGGCAAGTGGGACTGTAGTTCTCTCTTTAATTGCTGTGATTGCGGCGTGAACGAAGGTGACGCGGGTTGCGGTTGTCGATACTGTTTTAGCTGCAATGCTTGTGAGCATTGCCTACAAGAAGAATGAATCTCTATGAGACCACTGTGTTATTCGGCAATAAGGGCGCGATTAAGCGCCCTTTTTCATGCTTAATGGCAATAAAAAACCCGCACTAAGCGGGTATTAATTAGAAGGGATGCTCAAAGGCATTAGAGGTTTTCACGCGCCCAATCGAAGGCTTGGCGATGATTGTCTAACGTGACTAGGCTGTCAGCCAGCTCAGTAAAGCCTGCCGCTCGAAGTGCTTCACATTGTTCAAGGTATTTCCCCATTTCGCTTGCGCCATCAATAAACGCATCCTCTATCCTTTCATAGTCTGAAGAAGAGCAGTTAGCAACATCTGACTCACCAGTGATTTCTTTAACAAACGCTTCTCTTGGGTCTACTGATTGAGTTTCCATCTATTTTTCCTCATTGGGTTAGTTACTGTGAATAGGCTACCAATGATTGAATTTCTGGCAAATTTCAGAGCTGGTGGATTAGACTTTTGGGAAAATATAAGCGCGTTCTATCTCGAAGCAGTATAGCGCTACTTTGTTAGCGCCGTACTCAGAATTAAAATTGGCCGTGGTTTCAAAATACCTGACGCGTGATGTCCCTATCTGTGTATAAAAGTAATCGGCGGTTTGAGAGCGGTCATCGTTGTACCCGCTCAGCAAACTAAACTCACGATGAACACCACCAAAAGCCTTCACGAAGGGATAGAACAATCTTGAGCGACTGCCATCATCAAAATCAGACTGATAGCCGAGCTGTTTACCAACGGGTTTAGTCTCAGAGCAATCCAATTGGGTAAAAGATTTTTTCAGATCTATTCCACCGTTCGCTGCATAAACACTGAGTGAACTCGCAAGAGCTACTGCACACAACAATCTCACTTTCATCTAAATCCCGCGAGAAACCCCGTCCTTCTAGGGCGAGGAGGGATAGCGGTTGCTCCGAAGGAGCAAAAACTACCCGATTGGTTAATGTTAATATTTGCTTTCACAAAAACAACTGTATTCTTGTGAACTATGAAAGAGATCGCTATTAAACAACGCTTTTACCCAACGACTGAACAGGCTCAATTGCTTGCGCAGACTTTCGGCTGTGTGCGTTTCGTTTACAACGCGATCCTTAAATGGCGTACCGACGCTTTCTACAACGAAAGCAAAAAGGTTAACTACAACACGGCAAGCTCTAAGCTGACCGAACTCAAGAAGCAAACTGAGTTTGAATGGCTTAACAGCG
>NZ_JAKKSE010000037.1:0-23519 GCF_025653595.1 Shewanella sp. SM95 | reverse complement strand
GGCTCACTGTGTCACCCTGAGCCATGGTTGCTGGAGCTGCGCCATGTTGGCTCACCGCATCACCTTGAGTTGCGGCCGCTGGGGCTGCGCCTTGTTGGCTCACCGTGTCACCCTGAGCCATGGCCGCTGGGGCTGCGCCTTGTTGGCTCACTGTGTCACCCTGAGCCATGGTTGCTGGAGCTGCGCCATGTTGGCTCACCGCATCACTTTGAGTTGCGGCCGCTGGGGCTGCGCCTTGTTGGCTCACCGTGTCACCCTGAGCCATGGCCGCTGGAGCTGCGCCATGTTGGCTCACCGCATCACCTTGAGTTGCGGCCGCTGGGGCTGCGCCTTGTTGGCTCACCGTGTCACCCTGAGCCATGGCCGCTGGGGCTGCGCCTTGTTGGCTCACTGTGTCACCCTGAGCCATGGTTGCTGGAGCTGCGCCATGTTGGCTCACCGCATCACCTTGAGTTGCGGCCGCTGGGGCTGTGCCTTGTTGGCTCACCGTGTCACCCTGAGCCATGGCCGCTGGGGCTGCGCCTTGTTGGCTCACTGTGTCACCCTGAGCCATGGTTGCTGGAGCTGCGCCATGTTGGCTCAGCGCATCACCTTGAGTTGCGGCCGCTGGGGCTGCGCCTTGTTGGCTCACCGTGTCACCCTGAGCCATGGCCGCTGGAGCTGCGCCTTGCTGGCTCACAGTGTCACCTTGAACCGTTGCCGCTGGCGCTGCGACTTGTTGGCTCACAGTGTCACCTTGAGCCGAAGCCACTGGGCTTGATGGGAATTGTGTCTCACCTATGGGCAATTTTTCACTTGATGGCGATGAATTGCTTGCAGTTAATTCCATGCCACGCTCTACATTCGACCTTACCGAATCCGGAAGAGATCCTAAAATTGCGGCTTTATCTTCTGGCGACATCTTATTGGCAATGGACTCAAGTTGCATGTTCGCACCTTGACCGTTAAATAGGGTGTTCTCCATCCTAGATTGAGTTGAACCTTCTCCCACTCCTATCCGGTTGAAACCATCCATCGCTCGAATCCTTTCGCTTGAGCTTAGACCACTCATGGCCGGGCTATTTTGAGTTGCATCGTCATAAGCTGTTGCATGATCATAACCTGTGCTATTTCTTGCATGTGCGTCAGAGTTGAGTGATACCGCTAATTTCTGATTAAAATCCTGCAATCCTTGTAGGGTTTCGGCCAACCTTTGTTTTACAGGTTCAGATAATCCATCTTGTCCCATTGCCTGTGTCACGATGCCTTGAGCACGATCCGTGACTAACCTCATACCTAACACGTCTTCCTTAGTAGGGTTGTTTTCCTTGTAGTACCGACTAAATTCCGCGTTTGGCAATGGATTAGCACTTGTCCCTTCCGCTGCAATAGTCGAAGCCAGAGCCACGGCCTGTTGAGTTTGAGGGTCCTTACTAGAACCTAAAGATGAAATAACTTGCGCTGCAGCATTACCCGCGCTTGAAGATCTATCCGAAATTACTTTAGCAGAATAGGCATCATTCAAACCACTAAAGGCCTGTTGAGCATTCTGGAAGTAAGGTTTCTCACTCGGGCTTAATTGATCGCTGTTGATGGCCTTACTTAATAAACCATCAACAGTGTTGGCCATTGCGGAGATAACTGGGGCGACTTGAGCTGCACGATCGCCACTGAAATAATTAGATTTTGCATCTGTATAATCATTCAGCATCCGACCTAACTCTGCGGGTGAGTTACTGGCGTTTTTCATCACTTCAGCAACTCTGTCAATAACCTGTGGTGATACTGCCCCATAAGTCCCTGACTTCAATTCTTGCGCTACAGTGTCGATGATTTGGTTTACCCCTGCAGGCCCACTCACAGCCTCACTTTGCTGCATTTGTTTCCATAGGTCATCAACACTCTTGTCCAACTTATCAAGTTTATGTTGCTGATCAGGCGTCCATTTAGCTGGAGACTGAAGATTTTGGTTGCGGTAACCATCTATAGAAGGTTTATAGTCCTTCGCTCTTTGAGCCGCCTCTTGTTCCAATTTGGCGCCCTCTGAGCTGATACGTTGACCCGCTGCATTAATGCCATTCTGTGTATCAGATTTGAAGGCCTGTTGCTCAGGAGTTAACGCTGGCTTATCATAGTCTTTAATCTGCGCCTGACCAACAGCGATAAATTGAGCGCCAACAATTCTAGCGGTCTCATTTCCATTGGCAGTTCCATTTAACGCAGCATATTCAATGGCGGCACCTGTAGCAAGGTTGCGAACCGCGTCAGCCTTAATCGGTTCTGATTGAGTTCGGGCCATCGTATCCGACAACTTGGCTACGGCACGGTCAGCGATCGAACCAATATCTTGAATGGGGATAGGTCTACCATCAGCGGACATCATCGTCTGCGAATCATTCACAATGCTCTGTAGCGCCTGCTTGTCTCGTGCCACGTCATATAATGACTGATTAGCGGCATAGTCCTGTTTCATCGCATTAAACCTGGCTTCTTCTGCTGTACCAGCCCCAGCCCCAGCGGCTTTAGCATCTAAAGCACTCATTGTGCTTTTGAAATCGAGCGTATCCACGCCGTTAGTAGCGGCATCCCAATCGTTTCCATATTTGCCACGCATTGCGCCATCAGCTGCATTCTGTGCAATCTTGCCCAAGTTGCTCGCCGTTGACATCAAATCACGATTGCTAGAAGAAATAATCTCACCAAACTTGATGTTTGCACTGCTACCCGCCGCTCCCGATGATGTTACACCGTCACGAACTTCACGAGACCGAGACTCTGCTTCCTGTAATTGCTGTTGGATACTTTGCTGTCTGGTAGCTGCTTCATCTCGAGCCTTAGCTGCTTGATAACTGGCTGACGAAGTATCAGTTGCTGAATCGCTATAGGATTTACGATTAGAGGCCGAATCGCTTTCTCTAAACGCCCTTGCTACGTCTTCTTGCTGGCTTGAACTTAGCGTTGACGTTTTGTTGGCTCCTTCTGACTCTAGCTGCGTTTTTATGCTCGTTTGCGTCTGCGACCAAGATGCACCGGCTTCTGCGTTAACACCCAAGGTTTTCATTAATGCTGTGAGCGGATTAGTTGAAACTCCTTGACCGGCCCCCACAGAAAACCCAGCTTTAAGAGCAAATTGATTTGCTTCTTGCTCACTCATTTGTGATAAGGTTTGAATTATCTGCTGACGGGCCTGTTGACCACTAACACCCATCTGCGAACCGAGTTGCTGACTTACATCAAACCCGCGTGCTTCTTCAAACCCCAAACCTGCTTGATGGGCATTTTGATAGGCGTTACCAGTACCAATAGCGGTCTGTAATCTCTCATTCGCGGCAGCGAGATCTTGTTGCGCTGCGGTTTTAGATGAAGTTAGAGATGAAACACCTGATTCCGCTAGGGCCACGGCTGAAGTACCAGCATGTTGAGCATTGTAAGTTGAACCACCGGTGCTAATGGAAGACATATTACCTGCACCCTGACGGCTTTCCATCCACTCACCATTCGATGTCATTGTCTGACTATAACCACCTGACGAAACGGTTTTACCATCGCTATTGACCGTCTGTGGTGATACGCCCTTGGCATCCATGTTGGCGCCCATTTGGGCTTTTTGTGTTGCCCCCATCATAGTATGAACACCGCCGAAGACAATCATCATAGCCAGCGCTGGCACCATCGTTTGAATGATTGCCGCTTGAGATACGAAAGTCTCTAGTGTGGTGTAGGTGCTATCCATCCCCCCAAGAGAATCGATACTCCAATTTCGCATACTAGGCGCAATCATGCAGTTCTGAACCGAGCTCGAATCATTCCCTGGCAGAGAACACATCAGCTTATTGAAATAGTGGTTGGTATACATGTTGACGCCGACTTGGATAATCGGCCAAAAGTTCACAGCGAGTAGAAATGAATAGAGCTTTCCGGCCATCATGATCCCTTTGGAGCCGAAGGTCAGGAAAACCGGAAGCAGCGGAGCAATGAGGAAAATAAAACACTCAAACCAAGTGATAAGTGCAGGGGCAGTTTCCAAGAAAAATGAAGACTGCGCTGCTTGGCTTAAGTGACGCTGTTGAATCGCATCAAATTCTTGCTGAAACGCCAATCGTTCAGAGGGCTCTAACTCTACATAGCTAGCCCCAACTTTGGCCATCATTGCTTTTACAAAGTTGGCTCGATACAAATTTATGAGGTTAGCAGTATCCCCTGTTAAAGACTCGAAGACTTTCTCAACTTGAGACTCTTCTGCCATATTGTAAAGTACGGCGGCTCGCCCCTTCATTTCTTCGGCCCAAGGACTACTGTCAGAGAGATCATTTCCTAACTTGGCATAAGCATCGGCACAGGTAATTTTTGTGTAGGACTTGGTGTTAACATCGTAGTAAGGCGTAAACCAGCTTCCCGAGGTTACCTTGAATTTAGTCCAGTCAAACGCCCCAGTGACACTCTCGTCGTGATGAACCTCCTGTACAGCCTGCCCCGTCGGATTTTTACCGTTTCGAATGTCTTCGAAATAACAGTTTTTAATGTACGCTCCCAAATTTTCACCGACAGAACGATAACTCGCATCTGCCTCAGAAGTGCCGACAAATCGGGCTTTAAGTAACGCTTTTAGAGGGTCTATGTTGGTGCCAGGCTCAGTGTCATAATTAGGCGTGATACTGGAATAGGCCTCTGACATACCTTGAGCAAAACCACCACCAATCATGGTAGCTAATGCAGCAGGCGCCACAATCCCAAATGGCAAAGTAAATGACTGAGACACTTCGCCCGTTCTGACTGACTCAACGTAAAAATCCACCTTCGGGGTGAACAAAAACATGTAAGTGAACAAGGCGATGAAAAACTCCTTTACATGGAATTTATCAGGGTCAAAAATTTGCTTGAAAGCAGATACTAGCAGGGTAATACCCAATCCAATCGCAATAAGATTGCTATTTGCAATGCCGCCATCACTGAATGCCAATTCCGCCGATTGCGCCATCTTTATCAATAAATCGAGGTCACCGAGAGAGTAGATAGTTAACATGAATTACTTACCTCTCAAACTTGCACGAAAGTTGATCTGATTTAATAGTTCCTGCTCCATTTCACGTCTTCTGTTGGCCATTTCTTCCCTTTCAAGGCTCAGCGCATCGATTTTCTCTAACAACTTAGATGAAAACGCGCCGCGCTGACCTTTATCAGTCGAAGCCATCTTACTCGCGGCAATTCGTAGACCGTCGAGCAACTGCTGGGTTGCATCTATGGCCATCGCTTCGGAGATAAACTTACAATTACCTGTATTGATGACATTGATTGTTGAGGCTCGTTTAATAATGTCTTCAAATTCACTTCGCATATTGGCCATGATCTGTGCTTGAGAATCACTATAATTTCCTTTCTGAGCATAGATGGCCATGATGCTCGAACCGACTAAGTTAGAATCGACTAAGCCACAAATTGCATCACCATAAAATCGATAGAACGAATCCAAATAGCGTGTATCGCTAATTGGAACAGTCGCGACCTTAGCCGATAGACACTTGCTATCGGCAGATTGGGCCTGCTCACAGACCACCATTTGTTTAGGTACAGCCATTGATGTAGTCGCTTGAGGCTGATACAAGTCTTTCAATGAAACTTGTGGGCTAAATGACTTACTGACCGCATCACTTCCTGCTGAAGCCGATGCAGTTAATGTGCTGTCGAATTTATAAACTTCAGTCCCTAAAATAGTCATTAACATTTGAGCGACGACATGGCTGTCTGAGGATAGGGTTGGGACGGTAGTTTTAGACTGCATGAAGGTTTCATACACCGAGTTGAACTGCATCTCGTCGCCAGCCTGAGTCAACTGTGCGGCTTTCGAGTGGGAGTCTATTGAACTGCGCTCAACCGTCGATGAAGCGAATGAATCAAACCAAGCACCAGTCGAATCATTGTAGGCTTTCCACATTTTACGGTCACTTTGTACCTGAAGTGATGGCCACTGTTGCTCGGCCAGATCAGCCCATTCCTCGCAATCTTTGCTGATAAAATCATTTAACGCATTGAGGCGTTTCGCTAGGTCTGCGAGAATTGCATTACAGTCCGGGCATAACATTCCCATTGCTAATTGGAATGCGTACATCGGGGCGGCGGCGGCGATAGATCTTGCCATCTGAACAAGCTCTTCACGTTTTATAATGGACAGTGAGCCACCGAAGAAGTCGATCCCCTTGCAGGATGATTGAAGGTAAGGAGCCCTAACCGCCACAATCTTTTCGTTAGTGGTTTTAATCCGTACCGACGCACTCCCCAGAGAAAATCCGTCACGTTTAGCGCCTGAATATGAAGTTGCACCGGAGCTGGCAGACAACATCTGATCCCATAAATTGTTTAACCCGCTAGCAGCTGTAGCTGATAACGGGCAACAAAGTAAAGCAACTATAACTTTCTTTTTCATTCTTGTTCACCCTCGCTATCAGGTTTTCCGAGCATAAAATTCCGCATCTTGTTAATGAGGTAGTCTGGGTCTTCATACACTTTTTGCGTGTCAACCTTGGCTTCTGCATCGGTCATATAAAGAGCTCGTACCTGCTTCACATTATTAAGTTCTGCTTGGCTAATAATTTTCTCGCGGCTAGCGAGTTCTATGATCCTTTCACTGAGAGAATCCATGCCGATTAGCCCAGAACTCAACAGGAAGTAATCACCCGTGTTGTTGGTTAGATACAGTGTTGGTGTCGCCAAGACGTCGAAGCGCTGCGCCATGTCGGAAGTCGCCACTCGATAATCGCCTAATGCTAAAAAGTCATCATTTGGAACGGTGCCGCCATCGAGAGAAACAGGCATGATCGACCATCCATACTCCTTTGCCAGACGGATTAGGTAGGGAGTTTGCTTTGCGCAATACGGACACTGAGAGCCGTAGAAATAAATGAGGGTGGCTTTCTTGCCGATGGCTTCAATTAACTTCCATTGGTTTTCAGACTGAGCGCCTTTGAAAGTTTGCAGCGTCACGTCATTTTCAGGACGGCGTAACCCTTCATCGAGGTAAGGGTCAAACATTTGTTCGGAAATATAAGTAGCGGCAAATTGGTTGGCGCGATCTATTGCGGCACGCTGGATGTAAAGGTAGCGTTTAACGTCTTCTGGTTTTCCAGTGTTAAGCGCCAACTCCTTTGCCTTGGGCAAGTTTTCTTGGAACCACTTAACGCTCATGGCCTCTACTGAATTTTTACTCGTTTCAGTCTCAGTTGGTGCAGAAGATGGCGTTGGCGCAATAGGTTCTTCCTCTTCCTTTTCTTCGGGCTCAGGAATGTACTCGTGCCAATACCAGCCCTTTTCGCGTTGTTTATAGAAGTTACCACCATCATTGCTATTTGCAGGATCTTCTGCCACAACTGGCAGAGCCAGAGCCGCAAAAATCAAAGCCATCAATTTATTTACTTTCATAACACCAACACACTTTTTATATTCCATAGGCTGAATATATCACGCCTCACTGGATGAAAAAAAGCCGCCTTAATTGCAGGCGGCTGATTTATTGTTTTTCACGTTTCTCGGGCGACAAAAAAATCATCACTAATATCAAAGTCATCTTCCATTGGACTTCGAGGTTCTGCATCTGCTTCCACTTTCTCCCTTTCACTTTCGACTTCTACCTTCGGCGCCAACACAGTGCCTAGATTAAATCCCTGCTGTCTCACCATTAATCCAAATTCCATCAGGGTCATCATCTCGCGGGTCAGTGCCTTTGGCCCAAACTGATCTAAATGAGCGAAAATTAGCGGGTGAGTATCATCGGCAATCCGAATGTGTCTCTCGATTGTTTTGGGCATCCCTCACCTCAGACTGCTTTTAACTTTTGATAATCACCTCGCGCTATGGCTCCACGAATGAATTGCTCGCCTGCGGTTTGCAAGCCACGGGCAACAGCTGTCAGAGAGTCATCAACGACTTCGATTTTGTGGAAAGGGAATGCGCGCTGAATCGAAGGCAGGTATACCGCTGCGGCACCACCGGAGACAATAATCAGGTCAATGTCCTGACCATCACCCACTTTATTGACGACACTTGTTAATGCTTCGTCAGTAACAGACCGAATCGCGCTGGTCACATCAAACAGATCGCACTTAGGGAATTTCATCGCTTTACCGTACAGCTTAAGCTCACCACTGATAAAGGCTTGGTCGATCAACTCTGGGTTAATCTGTTTGATGTTGAAACCTTCGAGTTGCGAGCGCAGCGCGACTTCGACTGCACCAATCACTTTGGACATCCCAGTTTCAGAATCACCAGAACGATTTGGACTGACCTTCAATCCTTTCGACGTAATGAAGTCGGTGGTCATATAACCTGGGTCAATGGATAGCATGGTTTTATCTTTGCACTGGGCAAAGCGTTCATTTCCGCCTTGGCGCAAAAATGACATCAACGCACCAAGCGGTTGTTCAAAAACCAAGACCTGACGAATGGTGACCTTGCGACTTGGGGTGATTTGGTGAGTGCCGGTATAAATCTTGGCGAGTTCATCTTTCCTGAACATGACACTCACTGGCAGACCAAGCACTAACACATCTATATCGATGTGATTTGATTTGCCTAAAAATGACAGGGCGCCAAACAATAACGCTTTATAGCGGTCACTCGTGATAAACGATTCGGTGTTGAGAACGCGAACATTTCGCGAACCGACCGAGGTCCCTACGTCCGAACCAACCTCATAGGTGATTCCATCGACTTCCACGGTTGTTACATCGCGCTCCTCGCCTGCTAAACCCAGATTAATATCCGATTTAATCGGAATAGGCAGGGACGGGAACGTCTTCACTGAGTAATTGCCTAGCGATTCCTTGTGTACACAAGTCGTTGTGCCATAGCCAACATCGACTGTGATGATGACGGGATTATTCATAAATACCAACTCCACACCAAATGACCCCCAATCTGGGGTTTTAAGAGACTTCCAAAACCTTTCCAGCTTGCTCTGGAAGATTATTCTTACCATTCCAATACCAATCTGGGATCTACATAATACACAATATATTTAGCTCGTGTATTATTTATTTTGTGTGTATATTATGCACTTTGTTATCCACAACATGTCGCTAGTGAATTAATCAAAACATGAAATGGCTAACGAACTGAAGTGCAACTAAGTCTGGCTTAGTAGCGAAATTCCTACTCTGGATTCTTCGAAATTAAGCAGTTTTAACGGCTTCCAAAATCAGCAAATCAACGCTCTGAATGCACAAGTTGGCTCACGAACTGGGGGAAAACCTGAAGTGGCCAACAGAATCGCAGACGTGAGAAAGGATTTCTCAGGGGGCTTGCCCGTGAATCGGTGTGTATATCACGCGAAAAGCATGAGTTGGACAACGAACTGAAAATCATCAAAGGATGGCTAACACAGGAGGCACCTGGGATTTTATCCCAAACTCAGCTCGCAGAATAACGGACGGTGACAGACACGAGTTCGCCAACGAACTGAATTTCTGCATGAGTTGTCCCCGTAGGCCGAAAACGGATTACTGAAGACGAACAAACAGTAGGTAAATGAATGAATGACTACTCAGGTACTTCGGGTAGCTCTGAGAACGGGAAGCCCGTACCCGCATTAGGGTTCCAGTTGGCGAATACCATCAGAAGCCTAGAAGGGTTGATTGAAGCCGCTCAGTTTCAGGCAAAGGTCATAGTCGATGATTACTGGCTGAAATGGAGATCTTCAAACCGTCAGTTGCGCAGTGATGACGGTGGGAAGTTTAGTGGCGGTGAGATGGCACCCAGGGTCGTTGTAAAAAACGAAAAGGTGTATTTGGTCTGGACGAGGTATCGACCAGGGCGAGTTGGAAACATCAGCAAGTCTTGGGGCGATGACGTTAAACCGACCCAGCGCGGATACACCTTAGACCAGTTAACCCGCAAATCCCCAGAGTGGGAGGCACGAATGATTGAAGACACAGAGAATCGATTGGCTCCGTTGAGAGAAACCCTTGAGTGTCTACATGAAGCAAAAATCAAACTACGTCGCATAGAGCGAAAACAATCCTAGGAGGATTATATGAGTCAGACCAACGAGAACCCACAAGTTTCATCAAAGCGCACTCAGAAACCATCTGCAGTGCGTCAAGTTCAGCAGCGTAAATTCATTCTGAAGGAAATGGATTTCAAGAGTAGCGCCATCCAGCAGCTGTTTAGCAATGATGCTCGTCAGCAGAATATCAAATACAGCATCGCCCGTATCGCTGGTCTATTTGTGTTGACGTCTAACAACAAAGAAATCCGTGACCGTTTAGATGCGTGGTTTGCAGCTGAGCAAGAAGAAGCTGTTCGTCGCAGCACCCTTCTCAACACAATCCACAACAATGAGTTGTCTACCTCGCTTGGCAACAATGCCGATTTAGACGTGGTGACACCAGAATCGTTCAGCGTGACATTTCAAATCGAGCACCCAATCTACTGGCGTGTAATCGACGTAATTTCCCAGATTGATGAATCTATCGCAGCTATTGAAAACCTCTGGTTAGCTGGCGTGATTTCTGAGTCAGTCAGCAACAATAGTCGCGGTATAGCGATGAACACCATGACTCGTTTCTTTGGTCGCATGAGAACTGTAGCTACAGATTCAGCTGACCGTAAGGGCGGAATTTATTCGTTAGACGCTTACAACAAAATCATGCAAACCATCACCCGCAACAATCCAGATGACCGGTCAGCCAATGACGACTCAGGCGCTGAAGAAATTGAGCAGGATTCCGGCAAACTGGTAGTGAACGCATAATGAAGAAAATAGCCAAGCTAGTTAGTTTGGCTGTTCGATCCTTCTTACTGGATGGCAAAGCCCCAGATAAGAATGCGGTACGGATGGCTGTTGGTGGGGTTGAGACTAAAGCGGTCAGCGAAGAGTTGGTAGAGACTTTCTACCCTCCCGTAGCTGACGGTGTAGCTGTAGCGAATCAAGCGAGAATCATTAAATCCAATAATGACCTAATTGATATGTCGATTCGTGAACTGGGTTTGACTGATATTCATCGTGACACGTTCAATCCTGCCAACCTATCTGAATACAACCAAGTCTATAACGCACAGACATTGGTTAGGGATGTGGTAGCGAATTTCCTTTCTTACGCTCACCTACTCCCAGCCTCAGAAAACCATCATCACGCGGCTGTTGGTGGTTTAGCGCGTCACAGTCTAGAGGTGGCTCTGTTCTCCCTGCGTCACATGGCGTCGGTTGATATTAAAGAGACCAAATTTACCGACGAGTTGCACGGTAAGAAAATCCGCTGGCAATATGCGGCGTGGGTAATTGGGTTAGTGCATGACATCGGTAAAGCTCTACATGACATGACCGTGCAGGCCGATGATTCAGTCTGGAACCCACAACTCGAAAATATCTATGATTGGTCAGGGCGCAACCAAGTATCCCGTTATCAAGTGACGTGGAACTATGCAGACCGTCACGGCAAGCACATTGGGCTTGCATCATCCATGCTTAACACTGTACTGACCAAGGCAGCGAAGCAGTATCTATTTGGCACTCAAGATGACCTTCAGGTCGCCATCTATGAAACCTTGTCCGGCAGTATCGAAGTTAATAACTCACTTAGAGACAGTCTTAAAAAAGGCGAAGCACGTTCCGTCCACAAAGACATGATGTGGCAATGGGACAGATTAACCGGTGCTCGCAAGATGCCACTGGAAGCGGCGTTTATTAAGCGCTTACAAATGATGCGTCGCGGCTGGAAGGTTAACGAAGAGAAAGCCGACATTTGGTGCCTGGGCGCCGAAGATGTGTACGTGTCTTACCCAGCAAGTTTCAACAAAGTGATGTCATCGCTCAAGGAAGATGGCTTTAACGTCCCAATGCAAGTCGGAAAAATGCTTGAGATGCTGGTAGAGCGTCAGTTATTTGAGCCGCTGTTTGAGGATTACACCAGTGGCCACTTGCACCCAGTTACGAATCCAGAGTGGACGGCAGGGCCAATCAAAGTTGTTAAGCCAAAATGGGCAGGCATCGTCTATGGCGAGGAGATTCCGCAACGCGGCATTCATGGGAAAATCTCATTAACCCGTGACGATTCACTGTTAATCCATTACGCCGATACTGGGCTAATCACCCTGACAGATACCCGTGAGCCAGACCCGCAAACTCCGGCTAACAACACGGCTGCACCAACCCAACCAGCTCCTGCGTCAACCCCTGCTCCTGCGGTAACACCGGCACAGCAGAATGGGTCGCAAACAAATCAAAGTAAGGCTCAGACAAAGAAACCGAAGAAGCAAGCAGCTCCGGCGAACACCAACACTCCGGCACCAGCACCAACGCCGAGTAAGCCTGCGCCAAAGAAACCGCAAGCTGAATCTAAGGAAGAGCCAGAGCAATCCAATACCAGCGCTCCAGCACCAGACACCAAGGGTATCGTGTTTAAGAACATGAATGACACTCCGGTAGTTAGTGAATCAGTGGAAGCGGCAGTAGAGATAAATGAGCCAGTAGCCCAAGAAATGCCAGCAGAAGTATCGAAGGACAAGACCTGTATTGATCTGATAATCGAATACCTGCTAACGGCTAACAACACACTACATCGAGCAAAGCTGGATGGTGACGTGCTGACATTGAATACCAGCCTATTCGAAGAAATTGACCAGCAAATGAGAGGGCTTGGTTTTGACGAGGGTGCCGTGCTGAAGGATTTGATGGATAACAAGTTACTTATTCCAGACCCTAAAGCGCCGCGTAAAGTTATTCATGTCGTTAACAAACAAAAGTTCTACCAGCTGAAGCTAGCCGACGTTCTTGCCAAGCCAGTGGGTGACATGCTGACCGAGCTTCAAGCTAAGGCCGATGAACGCAAAGCCAAAAAGCAAAAGAATAAAGCCCTAACCACCGAGGTCATTACAGAGCCGAATAACCTGCCCAAGCAGGAGTCTTCTATCAATGATGTGATTGATGGCCCGATGACAGAAGTCCCGGAGCAAGAATTATCTCCGTTAATGCCTAACGAAGTATCACCAGAATCAAGCGGTCAGTTTGATTTAGCCCCGTCGTTCATTGATGACGCGGTAGATAGCCTAATGGCAGAAGTCCCAGAGCAAGATTTATCTTCGTTAATGACTGACGAACTTCCACCGTTGTCCGAGTACACGGGGGAGATGTCTTTGGCCACGCCGGAGAATGAGCTGCCATGGTTTACGCCGGAAGATCTATCGATGTTAACGACTGACATGGAACCTACCGTCCCCGTCGCTGAAGCGGCCATTGAAACTGCCGTTGAGCCCGCCACCACGTCTGCGAGCTTTACCCCTCCTGCCGAGCAGGTATCGACACTTTCACAGCTAAAAGTCGCCACGGGTAACAAGTCTCCGAAGGAAAAGAGCAAGTACCCGCCTGAGTTGCAAGTGTTCATTGGTTGGGCGATGGCTCGCGCAGGCAAGTCCGGTATAGACCTCCGCCCTGGGGTGATCCGAATCCAAAGTTTCGCGTTAACCACTTACGAGCAAGAAGTAGGGTTAGCAAAAAAAGAGGCGACTAGCCTCAAGCGCACAGCAGGCGACAACGCCTCAATTGCGACAGACAGTAACCAAGTTGCATGGATGGTATTTGAGACAGTGGGAATAGAGCATGAGTAAAAGCATCGAGACTAACGGCTTATTCATGGAGAACATGTATAGGCCGATTTATGAAATCCAATCCAGTTATGCTTGGGCTGGAGCCTCCTTGTTCACGGCAGGCTCGTGGGTATACCACGGGGTAAGTGGACACGATGTATCGATGGTCGCAGTTTCGGTTATTGCGGCCACAGCGGGTATGTCGGTTAAGCGCTTAAAAGAAGCCTTACCGCAAATACGTCGCCAGATTAAGTTGGTATATAACTATCAATACCTCATTGAATCTAGCGCTTTGTGGGATCTGAGCAAAACCCAGAGGGATAAGGCCTTCTTTGGTCGCGGCTTTGAGTGGACGATCACCGAAGCAAACCGAGCTTATCAGCTGGTGGGTAAACGCCCAGAACACGCTAAGGGTTTCTTGCCTTGGGCAGTGCGTAGAGCCCTGAAGAAAGTCGAAGCAGATACCGAGAAATTAGAAGGTCGGCCGTGGATTCAGGGGTGTGGTGACGAGCAGGATTTGTGGCTGGATGCTTCGCTATTCTGGTCTCATAGTTTCTACACCGGATTACCTGGTGCCGGGAAAACAACGATGTTAACGCTTAACAGTGTTGGCGCCCTTTACCGTGGTAACTCTGTATTAGTGTTAGACCCTAAGAACGATCCAAACTGGAAGAACAGATTACGCGCAGAAGCGAAGCGTTTAGGCGTCCCGTTTTATTACTTCAACATTGCTGAGCCAAGTCAATCAGTGCGAATTGACCCACTGGTGAACTTCACAGTGACAACAGAGATTGCATCGCGCTTAGCGAACGTCTTAGAAAAAGGCTCAGGAAGCTCTGAGGGTTTTCGCTCCTATGCCTGGGACTCATTCTACGTCACGGCTGAAGCATTACGTTTTATCGGTAAGCGACCATCAATCAAGATGGTCGCTGATTACATGCTAAACCGCAAAAGCGAATTGGCCCTAGCAGCCTTAAGCAAGATTATGACTATGCATTACGGGCCCGATTGGTACGCGAACATGGCGACCCAAATTGCCGAGGAAGGCCGCGGCAATTTGCTACAGGGTTTAATCATGCGCTACCAACAGGTGTTAATCCCTGACGACAAAGGTGAAGACGCGGTATCGAGTTTTATTGGTTTCTTAACGCACGACCAATCTCACCAAAGCAAGATGTTAGCGACCACCAAGCCGATGTTAACCCAGTTAACCGCTGCGCCGCTGGACAAGATGTTAAGCCCTGATCCGAATGATACGGATGACGAGCGCCCTATTATCGACATCAAGAAATTCATTGATACGGGCGGCGTGTTGTACATCGCCACCGATTCATCGGGTAACCCTGCAATTTCAGCAGCTGTATCGAAACTCATTATGGAAGATACCTGCGCGGCAGCTGCGTCACGTTACAACTACGAAGGCGGTAAAGGGGTACGTGTGTCGGTGTTTGGTGACGAAATCCACTCTGCACTCTCCGACGGCCTAATTAACTTAGCCGCGATGGGTCGTGGTGCAGGCTTTGAATTGCACCTATCTACTCAGGGTGTTCCCGATTTGATTGATAAAGCCGGTGATGCAGTAGCGAGCCGTGTTTTGTCGTTAACCGCTAACTGGTTCTGTCTGCGAGCTCGAGATGATATCACCAGGGAGCGATTTGCGGCGCTACTCCCGGAGTATCCAATTAAGTCAAAGCAATGGCAGTTAAGCTCTAACACCGATTCTACCAGTAAGCTCCACAATTACTCGGGCTCGGTGGGTGAGCGGATTATGGAAGCTGACAAGCCAGCGTACCCTCTTTCATTGATGTCGGAATTACCTAAGTTGCAGTACGTCGCACGTCTGGCCAACGGTAAGACCTATCAATGTCGTATTCCGATTTTACTGTAGTGAGTGTTGATTATGGACGGCGTAGTTGAGAGTAAGACCCTGCACGGCAGGTTAATTTTGGCGGTTGGAGCGTTAATCAGTATTTACGTACTGATTTTCATGCAGCCCCAAGAGCATAACGAAATGTTACGGAAGGAAATCTCAAATATAGAAAAGGCCATTAGCACGGAGGCAACTATGGTTGTGGTGTTTAGGGCGAAAGGCTGGTACGAGGCGACGATGGTGAAATCAGGTTTAGCCGCGTTCATTGACCAGTATCATCAGGACACTGGTTTAAAAGGGGATCAACTATGGCGTACCCCTCTTACACGGATTTCTCAAAACATCAAGACCATTTGGTATCAGTGCTTACTGAGACTATCCTTGCTGATTTTCTGGTTTTGGATGGCCATTGGGTTGATTGCCGCATCAGCTGTGGACGGATTAATGCAACGTAAAATTAAGCAACATGAATTTACCGCACCATCAACTGGCTATTTCAGACTGGCTCTTTGGTCAGGAATATTGGTGGTAATTCTGTTAGAGCTTTACTGCGTTACGCCTGCATTTATCTCCAATGAGCTGTTCCCGCTTTTCCCGCTTTTTGCAGCGGTGATTATCGGCTGGTTACTCAAAACTACGTTGGCTAACAGCGCGAAGAACATGTAATCACCTCTCCGTGTGCTATCTTTGATATAGATAGCGCTCACAATATAAATAACGTGTTGACAGTAACACGCAAACAGTTAAAATTTGACCGTCACATTTAACGGAGATCCACAATGAACCAAAGCGCTAAAACCGAAAAGAAAGGACTAATCCAGCAGTTTAAAGAAGCCCCTGTTGCCGTAAGAGCGTTCTTCGCCCTAATCGTTGTCGCGGTAGCTTGCTCATTGCTGTTTGCTGGAGAAGCAAGTGCGGTATCAGCATCTGGCGCGACCCTACACACTTTCTTCGACCAAATGTGGGACGAGGTAAAGGGTTTAATGACGGGTGCGCCGGCTAAGGCAATCATGGGTTTGTCGATTTTAGGCACTATCGCATTCTCAATGATTAAACCAAACCTAATTGGTTTCTTAGCTTCTGTTGTCGTAATTCTGGTACTGGCTAACGCGCCTACAACTATCGACGGCAGCTTAACTGTAACCGTAGAAGCGCTGAAAGCTGGCCTAGTTCACTAATAGCGACAATTTTTGCTGTATCAAGGAAGGGTGCAATCTTATATGCACCCTTTTTTTTCAAGGGGTGAGACATGAGTGAAGCGAGATTTCCTAAGCGTTGTAACGGCGCTATCAAAGTTGGAACTATCCATTGGGACTCAATCAAGCTGGCGGTGATTGTGATGGTTTTTAGTCTTGCATCAGGTCACATCAACTTAGGCATTATCGCGGCAATTAGCAGCATGGCCGTAGTAGAAACACTGTTTAAAAAGTTTGGACGTGGCGTATTAAAGCATCTGTTATGGGTAAACGGTTTGTGGATTTCCAAAGGGCCGGAAACCCTCATGTCACCAGCCATTCGTCGATTAATTAAGTAAGAGGTCAACATGCTTTGGAAATCGAAGATTAAAGAGAGTTACGACAATCTCAATATCTCTAACAAAAACATAGGTCGTTCTAATCTGGCACTAAGCATTAGCGTGGTGCTTTTGCTGTTCATGGTGATGACCAAGCAGACCGAAGTCATTGTCATGCCAAACGACTTTAAAGAGCCGATTGTCATGAACGGCAATAGCGTGACTCAAGAATTCAAAATCCAATGGGGCCTGATGATTGCAACCATCATCGGCAATATTACCCCCAAGAATGCTAAGTTCGTTATCGACAGGGTGACCAAGATGATCCCGTTAGAACTTAACCCAGATGAAGCGGAAGCGACGATGGCCGCAGCTATCGAAGAAATGGCGCTCAGGGGTGTTAGTCAGAAGTTCGTCCCGTCTGACGCGATTTATTCATCTGTCACAGATTACGTATGGGTTGTGGGTGAACAAACCACAACCTCATTAAAAACAGGCGCAGCTGATACTACTGCGTACACCTTTGAATTAAAAATCGGGATCCGAAACGGCAATCCCATGATTCTGGATATTCAACAATATCCAGCTGCTGTTAACCCTGCTCAACGTGAGCGTGAAATTCTCCAAGGCAAAAACGCAACAACTGCCTTGGATAAAGACAGTGTGATTAAAATCGAGTCACGGTGAGACCTATGAATAAAAGACCCCTTTCAACTGCAATCCTTCTGACATTAATGATCACTCCTGCTTTTGCTGCTGACGATGACATTTATTCGTTACCGACTGAATCAGTGAATCCGCAACGAGTACCTGTTTTGGGTACTGATTTCAATCAAGCAGAAGAAAAGCTACAGGCTGAATTAAACAGCCCTTATGCGAATCAACCTCTGGCCATCGATACGAACAAAGAAATTGGTACCCAAACTGCGTTAACGGTTTCGCCCAATGAACAAGTGCTCAATCAACATCCAGAGACCCAGCCGCCAGCACAGCAACCAATGCAACAGACAGAGCATCAACAAGTCCCCAATTACGGCGGCGCGAGCCTTGTTAATCCGACGGCGATCTCCCCTGCCAATGCCGGAGAAGTCATTAGCCGTCGTGATGACTCAATGGACTACTTACGCAAGCAGTACAAAAGCCATCAAGTGATTGCATTGAAAGCCGGTGGCACAACGACATTGCCAATTTCGCTGTCAACCACGAACCGAATCGCGACCTCGTTCAAAAACGCTAAAATAACCACGTCAGTACCGAGTGATGCAGCGCTGGTTTACGGTGAGCAAGGATTTGTGTACGTCACACCTGGCGTTAACGCTGGCGCGATTGACTTAATAGTTGAAGAAGATGGCGCACCTGAGACCGCAGTATCACTCTACTTGGTGCCATTAAACGTCCCACCAGTGCTCGTGGAGTTAACCGTTAGCTATAACGCGAGTCAACGTAATGCAGCTTTGCAAGCCGTGTCTATCTACAGCGAGAACGAAGCTAAGGAGCTGGAATCGGCAAAACAAGCAGAGCGTGAGCGTATTGCTAATAACCAGCCCGTCGCTGACAGCCATGTTGACGATGTAATGAAGTTACTGGAAATTGTGGCCAAAGCCGAAGTTCCGGCAGGTTACGAACTACTTGAAGGTGACACCATTCCGGCGGAAGTGCGTTACCCGTGCGATATTCGCCAAATGCTCCCGCTTTACCATGAAGTGAAACAACGCTTAATTGGCTCCAAATTGGTCGTTGACATCATGGAGGTCAGAAACGATGTCAATGGCTTACGTTCATTCCGCGACGAGTCCTGCATGGGGCCAGGTCGTGAAGATGTGATGGCCGTTGGTGTGTTAGATAAAGCGACATTAGGCCCAAGGGAAAGCACCGAAGTGTACATTCTGCGTGACCGCAGCTACTTCGAACGCCAAATGAAAGTTCCACGTCGTAGCCGTGTAGGAGGTTAACATGCAAGCGTTACAGGATTTAAAAAGCAAGTGGCTTGCGCTTCCATCGAACCAGCGCACTATCGCATTAATCGTGTTAATGGCATTGCCTGCCTATTTCTTGGCGGAAGCTATTTTCCCTTCGGCTCCAGACACCCCAGCCAGCTCAGCCCCCGTCAGGGCGAAGCCTACGTTTATGAGCACCATGGGCAGTGAGCGCTTGGAGTCCACTCAGACTTCAGGCCAACTCATAGCGATGCGAAAGAAAATTCAAGAGCGTGAAAAAGCGATTGATGCACAGTACACCGAGCAAAAAGCTAGTGAAAAGCGAATTCAGCAACAGGTCGATACCCTGCAAATGTCTCAGCTTGAATCACAAAAGCGCCTCGAGACCATCGCGCATCAAATGCAAATGCTGGTTGAACAACAAAGCAAAAATGCCGCAACAGCACGAGACAGTGTGAGCGCGAAAGGAGCTCGACCAGAAAATATCGCCCAGCAAGCACCTTCATTGCCAAGTACCGAGTTTAACCTAGACCCAATGGCAGGCCTTAAGTCGAATGTCGCCATGACCCCGCCAGTGTCAAAGCCTTTAACCATGAACCGTGGTGACGTAAGTTTAGGTAAGGCCGCTGCGACAGGTGCTGAAGCAAATGTTGGTAATGCGTCAACAGCCAAAACCCAAGTCGCAGCCAAAGCAAAACAAGCGATTTCTCAAGAGAACACAGGTTCTAGCAAGAAAACTGAAAAAGAGCCTGAGACATGGTTGTCAGCTGGCACAGTGATACCAACCGTCTTGCTTACGGGTCAACATGTACCTACCAGCTCATCGGCGCAATCAAACCCTGCTCCAGTTTTATTAAAAATCGTAGACGTTGGGGTGATGCCTAACGGTTTCACTATCGATCTAGTGGGTTGTACCGTGATTGGCGCGGCCCGTGGTAGTGCCAGTACCCGTCGTGTCGAAATCCGCGCTGAGAGTATCAGCTGTATCGACCAGAGAGGTCGTGCGATTGAGCAGCCGTTCATTGCCGCAGTGCAAGGCCAAGACGGTCATAGCGGTATCCCAGCCAAGTTAGTAACACTCTACGGTGAAGTGGTGAAGCAATCCTTCTGGGCAGGCATCTATGGCACTGGCGCCCAAACCCTCACACAAGCCGCGACCAATCGAGTGTCTGGTGATGTGGTTTATGACGGCACCTATTTCAAAAACACGGCGACCAGCTCACTTGCTGGTGGCTCAAGTACCGCATTCGACAAGATTGCTGACTTCTACCTGCAGTTAGCCGACGAAGCCAGACCGTATCTGGAAATGCACGGCGGTATTGAAGGTGTTGACCTCATTGTTCAACGCGGTGTTAGCCTCAAATATAAGGGTTAAGCAATGACAACCGAAAACGTAAATTCTGAAAAATTGGAACCGACTATCGGCGCTCTGGCTGAGCCAGAGCAAGCCGCTCCCGCTGAGGTTGCACAATCCGTCGCTGGGCCAACGCCAGCGACACCCGCGGCTCCGCAGGGCTTGTCCCCCATCAAAATGATCATGGTGATGGCAGGCCTAGTGCTGCTATTTGGCGTGATGAAATTTGGCATGAGCTTCTTTGGCACGGGTGTAAGCGCCGAACAAACCAATACTCAATCCAAAATCGTAGTCGCAGATTTAGGTGAGATGTTTCAACAATGGTCAAAGGAATCGGTTAACCAAGCGGATTTAAGCTCGGCGGCTCAAGAGCTGGGACAGATCTACTTTGACATGGGATACCTCGTCATCGATAGCGGTATGACGCTGCGCATTCCTGAAGAGTTCAAAATGGACATCCCAAGAGCAGAGGTGTTGCTCCGCATTAAGCAAATTCGTAGCGAATACCAAGACGAAGGCAAAGTACCGCCATCGCCACAGCAGCTGCTTCAGATGGCCACGGAACTGACAGGGAATTAATTGTTTATGGCTGACATGGAAATCGCTCAAGCGTTGTTGGCAGCGAGTGAACAAAACCAGCTAGCCCAGATTATTGAGACTCACAATCTGGGTGAGCTCCCACACTCACTGCGATTAGCCATCAACATATTTGAGATTAACGCAGAGAATATCCAGCAACACCCCGAGGCAGCACAGTCCCTTCTGCGTTGCCCAATTCCAACGACATTTGGAGAGACTGAATCAATCAGGCGCACCATATTGTCACTGCTCACCCAAATGCACAGTTAGGCAGGATGTATGGCCAGTAAGAAAGCATCCAAAAAAATCACCGGCGATGACGAAAATGTTATGGGCTTACGCCAACAGCGTCCCATCCGTGTTCATTTACGTCGGCACTTTAGCGCGAGCAAATCAGAGTTAACTCGTGCCATTTAGCGGTCACAAGAGATCTATAAAATCGCGCTTTGCTTAGGGGCGCTTGACTGCCTTTATTGGCAGGCTATGGGCTTAGGGGAAATAAAACTGGCCAAGGGCATTAGCCGCTTACTGGCTAAATCCTATCAACATCACCCAATACGGGTTAGCTCAACACCTATTTGACGTTATCAGAAGGAAATCATGGACGTAGCAACATCTTTTATTCAACTCGACCAGCCTTTGTTTATGCCTGGGATGCCGGAAACCTCCAAGGCCTTATCGGTGTTGTGCGTTTATATAATAGTTTGATAATTCTTAATAATGTTTGATCATTTATATAATAGTTTGATATTTTTTGGCTCTTTTGGTGAATGTGCGGATTAAGAGTTAGCACATTTTTGCCCCATTCCTTGTTTCGCATGATTGAACTAGCTCTGCTTGGTACTGGACTGTTGACCCAATTTTAGTAATGCTACAAAGTGTCTACGATTTTTGTGGCGATTCAGAAGATTAAGCAAACCAGAGTGTTAATATACTTGGTGTTAAATGGCGAACAAACTTGGGATTGGGAAATGAATACGCTAAAAGCCGTTCACTATTGGACTACCTTAGTTGTGATACATATAAAGTTTCACAGTCGGGAAATACAATACAATCATCTATGATGCGTAGGAATTGGATTCCAAGGTAGGGGTAGCACTATGAATTTCACAGATAGATTGTTAAAAGCAATTCCGATTATAGCTACATGGTCTTTTAATTTTTTAATAGCCGTTCTCAAGATTTCAGTTGAGATATTAGTCTCTGTTTTCATGGTGCTAGGGACGTTAATTGCAATGTCTAGTTCTGGCCAGTCAGATGACGATGATGAAGATGAATTTATTAGTAAACACTCGAATGGTATTGGCGGTGTCAAAATTGACAATAAAAGCTATAGCGAGAATCAGGCACGATCTGACTACCAAAGTGGCAAGTTTTGGGATAAATGACCACTTATTTTAGCTAGGTAACTAACGTATGGATAGCATCTACCAATCTTTAGACAGCTTCATCATTGGTGCACCAAAAACTACACTTGGACAACAAGATGCGCGAAGCCAATATCCTACAACATTCTTTACACCAATACTGCCCAGAACTTCACCTAAAACGATTAAACAGCTTGATGCTGGCCTCTAAGGCACTGATTGAATGTAAGACACTGACCTTGACTGAGTTAGGTCGAAATTTACCAACCACGGCCCGAACCAAGCACAACATCAAGCGCATTGATCGTTTGCTCGGCAACACGCATCTGCATCAAGAACGGTTAGCTGTCTACCAATGGCATGCCAGCCTCATCTGTTCTGGTAACCCTATGCCGATTGTGCTCGTCGATTGGTCAGACATCCGAGAGCATAAACGCATCATGGCTCTGCGCGCCTCAATAGCCTTCAATGGCCGCTCTATTACCCTGTATGAGAAGTCCTATCCCCTATCAGAACAATGCTCTAAGGCCTCCCACAACGGTTTTTTAGCGGACTTAGCCAAGATTTTACCTTTGCATGTTACCCCTCTCATCGTGACTGACGCGGGGTTCAAAGTGCCTTGGTACAAAGAGGTTGAGGCGCATGGTTGGTTTTGGCTAAGCCGTATTCGCGGTACAGTTCAATTTGCAGATATTGGCGCTGAAAATTGGCGTGCAGTTCGCAGTACACATGACTTGGCCAACGGTCAAGCGAAGAGCCTGGGTTGTAAGACCTTGACCAAAACTAACCCTATCAATTGCCATCTCACGCTTTATCGTAGCAAACCTAAGGGGCGTACAAATCAGCGTTCAACGAGGACTAATTGCCACCATCCATCGGCAAAAACGTACTCAACATCGGCGAAAGAGCCTTGGGTGTTAGCCAGCAATTTACCACCAGAATCTCGGAGCCCAAAGCAGCTGGTAAACCTGTACGCCAAACGTATGCAAATAGAGGAAACCTTTCGTGACCTCAAAAGCCCGGCATACGGCTTTGGCTTACGCCAAAGTCGTACCAACAGTCCAGAGCGATTCGACATCATCCTACTGATAGCGTTGATGGTTCAATGCCTGTTGTGGCTAGTTGGTTTACACGCACAGCAACAGGGCTGGGATAAGCATTTTCAGGCCAATACCATTGGGCATCGAACGGTACTCTCAACGATTCGCTTGGGATTGGAGGTACTCAGGCGGCCTGATTATCAAATCACGGAGAAAGAATTGCTGGCGGCCTGGGTATTATTCGCCAATCAGTTGCTCAAATATGGCTATGCTATGGCTGATTTATGAGGGGATCCTTCAGCCTTCAG
>NZ_JAKKSE010000036.1:0-23173 GCF_025653595.1 Shewanella sp. SM95 | reverse complement strand
GCGGGAAATCTGTTATTCCAAGGCGCCGCTATAAGAATACACCTCAAGAAAGAGTCGATTGGTGCTTATATCGGTATCGACATTTAGTGGAGAATGCTTTTGGAAGAATTAAGCACTATCGAGCAATATCAACAAGATATGACAAGCTAGCAAGAAATTACGCCAGTATGGTGTCACTGGCGTTTATGTTAATGTGGCTGCCGATGTATTGCTGAACAACATTTGTACAGCAAAGATCAACAGACCCTAATAAGATCATCACGATGTAGCCCCAGCATTTTCATTGCCGCACCAGAGAGAAAGGTAAATCTACGATCAGTAGGCGAGTGCCATAACAATTGGTATACGGTACAAGGAATAGACTCTGTAATATTGGTCAATTGCAGGCGCGAAGCCTCCAACTGCCCTATAGCAAGCTTACTCTCTGTGATGTCATCAATACTGCCGTCGAACCAAAGTGGAACGCCCTCTTCGGTATAACTTGCCTTACCTTTCTCATGCACCCAGCGCACACTGCCATCGCGATGGCGGATACGATATTCCACTTCAAAGGTTTCTTGCTGCGCGAGTGCCCTATCAATATGCAAATGACATGTAGGCCGATCCTCTTCTAAAATCAGCGAAGCAAAAGTACGTTGGCGATTTTCAATAAACTGACTCGCTGCATAACCCGTAATCTCAGCAATATTGTCACTGATATATTCCATGAACCATACATCCGCGATACGAGTCCGATAAACGGCGCCGGGAATATTAGTCACTAAGCCACGAAAACGCTGTTCGCTATCACGGATCTTCTGCTCAACGGCCAGTTTTTGCGTCATATCGCGTATTGAAGCCGCCACTTGCCTTTGTCCATCAAAGGCAGGGGGAAGAATACTCAGCGCTATTTCCGCAATAAATTCATTACCATCGGCTTTTAAAGCCCGAACATGACGGGCATTTGCCATGCCTCTATCGCGGCCTTCGCGCAGGAATGTTTGCTGCTCAAGTACATGCCCGTTTCCTAACTCTTGCGGCAATAACGCCTCAACCTGCAAACCCAGCATAGCGCCCGTTTTGTATCCAAAGAGCTGCTGACAGCGACTGTTAGTAAAGACGATTTTCCCAAGTTCGTCGACAATGAGCATGGCCTCTGGAGCGGCTTCTAGTACGGCATTTGACCAGACTGCCGCTGAAAACTGCTCAGTAACATCGGTAAATAACATCTCCACCGACATTAACTCACCCGTATCTGATAATAATGGCTGCATAAACACATCGAGCCTTCTTAAATGCCCTTTTTCATCCAGCATTTCCACTTGGTGCGAAGGCACATTTTGGCCCTTTAAGGCTAAATCGGTATATTCCCAGTTCTTCTCATTGAGGGGATTAGCCGAGAAGAGCCTTTGATATTTGCGCTTGAGCAAATCAGGGGAGATCCCCAGCACCTTAGTTACCCCCTCACTAACCTGGGCGAGTTGGCCATTAGGTTCGAGGGAACAATAGAAAGATTTATCACTCATACCATCAATTAGGCGCGCAAAGCGATTACCGCGGGAATCAAGAATGGCTTGTTCACGTTCTGCAAGTAATTCCGCCATTTGATTGAAGGTATTACTCAGCGTCACAATCTCACTTACGGCACCTTTAGGTACAATAAGCTGCTGAGTTTTACCCTGTCCAAAGGACAAGATACCCGACTCGAGTAGCTCTAACGGCCGAGTTAACCGTTTCGCCGCCAGATAACAAGTCAGCAATAATAAGAGGGTTAATAAGCTTAAATTGAGGATGATAGATGCCAGATCATCAAGCAGAGAGTTGAATAAATCTTGTTCTGGCGCTAATACAATCACACGCCACTTTAAATGCGGTACAGTCGCAATACTCGCAAGATAAACAACATCTTGGTTATCGACAAACCTTGCTTGACCATCAAGCCTTTTATCCTGTAGCGTCCAAAAATCGGCATTTTTATCTTTATTCTTATCGAGCCACTGGGCTGAAGTCGTTGCCAGTACTTTTTCTTTATCTATATGATAAATCAGCCGCCCTTGATCGTCTAAAACCACCAGACGATTTGGTGCAATCCCCAATTGTTTTGGCAATCCATCTAAAGCTAAATCAACCGTGGCGACCCCAAAATAATTGTCTACCTCACCAAAAGGAGCCGAATAGGTCAACATCAGAATATTTCCCGCCCCCTCATCAAAGTATGCCTTTGACCAATAACCGTTCGCTTGATTGATAGCCTTGCTCCACCAATCCCAAGTGCCATCGGTATAGTCGTAGCCTTCAGCGCCAATATCGAGATAATGGAGATCGTCGCTGCCACTGGTGTCGCGGTAAACATAGGGAGAAAAGAGCTTGCGATTAGGAAAGGTGTTCGGTTTAAATGCGACTGCGGAGCCAAAAAAATCAGGATTACGTTTGACTCGATTCATCAAGACACTTTTAACACTCTCAGTGTCATTCATGTCTTCTTTACTTGACAAAAAACCAATAAAATCAGCAAGACCTTGGGTTTTGGCCTGCGCATGCTCGAGCAGAAACTGCAGACGAGAAGCCGAATGACTCGCCTCTTGTGTCAGGCTATGGTAAAGCCGATTCTCTGAGGAGATATAACTAAACCAAGCGTTTACACCATAGACACTCGCCATAATTAAAATGAGAGGCAAGGCTATGTGGGATAAAATCCTACTGCGAAAAGTACGAAGTTTACTTTTTTCCATGGTGTCGCCCTAAAGCCCCCGATTTTATAAGCACTGCATTTAAAAATAGCACTTATAAAGTAAACGAAGAATTTAGTGGCGACAATGTCAAAGTTAAAATAATGTGAAGTAATTTATTGTTTTAACAATACTAATAAGCCGTCTCTAAGAAGCCGTCTCTAAGGTTTGATTAGGTAAGATACGAGCAAAATAACTTTGGGTTTCGGCGATAATGATATGCCTCAAGCCCACAATGGCGATCAAGTTAGGGATAGCCATCAAACCATTAACCGTATCGGCCAACAACCAAATCACATCCAGTTTGATAAAAGCACCACCGGCAATCAGCACCAAAAACACCACTTGATACATGCGTAGCCCGCGCTCACCGACTAAGTAATACCAACAGCGTTCACCATAATAATGCCAGCCCAAAATCGTGGTAAACGCAAAACACACTAGCGCAATCGTCACCAAATACTGACCCACAAGCGCTGAACCTCCCAGAGCAAAAGCAGCACTCGTCATCGCGGCACCCGCCGTCTCACCACTCCATACCCCAGTGATGATCAGCACTAACCCCGTCATAGTGCAAATGATGATGGTATCGAAGAAAGTACCCGTCATGCTGACGAGACCTTGCTCAACGGGTTCATTGGTCTTAGCGGCAGCGGCGGCAATGGGTGCACTACCAAGGCCAGATTCGTTCGAGAACACACCTCGGGCAATACCGATTTGAATCGCCTGTGCGACTGTTGCCCCTAAAAATCCTCCCGCTGCCGAGAGTGGCGTAAAGGCAGATTCAATCACTAAAGCTAAGGCGGGTAAAATCTGCTCAGAAAATCCGACTAAGATCCACACGCAGGCCAGCACATAACCAATCGACATCGCAGGCACAAGTTTTTGCGCCACATTTGAAATGCGCTTTACGCCACCCAAAGTGACTGCAGCAACTAACACAGTCAACACAGTTGCGGTCAACCAAGTCGGCACCTCAAAGGCAATAGTCAGTGCATCGCTGATGGCGTTAACCTGTGCAAAAGTACCGATACCGAAAAAGGCCACACCAACCCCAAAGAGAGCAAACAATTTCGCCATCCAAGGTAGACCAAGGCCGTGCTCGATATAATACATAGGGCCACCCGCAATCTGCCCACGAGCATCGGTGGTACGGTACTTTACCGCCAACATACATTCAGCATATTTAGTCGCCATGCCGAAAAATGCCGCCAACCACATCCAAAATAACGCCCCTGGCCCGCCCATTTTTATTGCCGTCGCCACGCCGACAATATTACCGGTACCGATAGTGGCGGACAGCGCAGTACAAAGCGCGGCAAAGGAAGATAAATCCCCATGACCTTTGGCGGGTTTAAACAACAATCCCATCGCCATCGGCAGACGAAATACTTGGATAAGCTTGAGACGCACAGTGAGGTAAACCCCTGTACCCACCAGCAAACAAAGGGTAATTGGGCCCCAGACGATGCCATTAATACTGGCAAGTAAAGCTTGAAAACTCATGATATTCCTCGAATATTAAACAACAAAATTAATAAACGGAGGAGGAAAAGAAATGGCTGTGACGCGCCGCAGTCGGACGCTATAGCGAACTATTTTGACCTAATCTCGGCCGAGAATCGCCTAAGCTGAACGCTAAAAGCGTAGCAAGCGAGAGCTCTACACGAGTGCTTTCAATAAGAGCAAAAGTGCTCCATCTCAAGCAAAAGAGTAAAAATAGCCCACGACGACAAACGACAGGGACTGTGCAGTCATCCTCTCCTCTGTCCTTTTGCCTGAGCGTTTCGCGTCGCAGGTTATACAATAACACCACGACACTTTCGCCTTCGGCGCCACCTGATTGCACAATGAGTGCAACTGGTAGTCTCTCCAGAGGCTCGTCCAGTAACAGTCCACGCCTATCGGCACCTGAAAGAGTGCTTTGTTTTTATAAGAATACTCGCTTCTGTAAAACCAAAGTTGCCTCGTCGGTGTGGGGTCAATTCCCCACTCTCCTGCTACCTTCATCCGAACGGATTGCTAGATTGAGATTTACTCCCAAGCTAACAGGACGCACAGAATGCAACAAACACGGCGTCAGCTCAAGCCGTTTGCTCACAGTTCGTCGAGGATTTAATTCAATTGACTATTTTTACGGCAAGTGACGATTTATGTTTTGTGATCCCGTTTATGATCCCATTACAGGAAAAATCAGTATCTATCTGAATAGAAAATGCTTTATCTTGAACACGGGATTGCAATGCTAAATTGCAGCCAAGATATGCTGCAGCCACAGTTGAAAACACTACTGACTACACCCGCCGCCAATGGATATAAAGGAGTTGCTCAATGGCCGACGTCGCTAAGCTTAACCAAGTCACCAAAGGCTTTCGCGATGGTGAGCAATATCATCAAGTACTGCAAGCGGTTAATCTACAGATCCACAGAGGTGAAACCGTGGCGCTTACAGGTCCCAGCGGCAGCGGCAAAAGCACCTTACTCAACCTGATCGCCGGCTTTGAAACGCCAGACTCGGGTGAAATCTTGCTAGAACAAGCGTCCACCTCAACTTGGCAAGACAAAGATTGGAGCCGTTTCAGACGTAATTCCTTAGGTGTCGTGTTTCAGCAATTTAACTTACTCACGCCACTCAACGTGAAAGACAATATCGCCTTCTCCTTAAGTTTAACCGCGCAGCCATGGTCGCCTTGGTGTGACTATCTGGTTGAAAAACTTGGGCTGATGCCACTACTTCATCGGCAAGTTGAAGCACTTTCAGGCGGTCAACAACAGCGTGTCGCCATCGCCCGCGCCTTAGCCCATAAACCGACCTTGCTACTGGCCGACGAACCTACGGGTAACTTAGATGATGTGTCAGGCAAACAAGTGATGGCACTACTGTGTGAACTGGCACGGGAAAGCCAAACTAGTATCTTGATGGTCACCCACAGCGAAGAATGCGCCGCCTTCATGCAAAAACGTTGGCATTTATCCCAAGGTGCAGTCGCTATCTATGAACAATAAACTGCTCACTAAGGCGACGCCCTCGGGGCTTAGGCTGACGTGGCTCAGCCTAAAGGTTTTTATCGCCCATTATCGCCATGCGCCCATACAAGCAGGTGCCATTCTGCTCGGTATCGCCTTAGCTGTGACTCTGCTCATTGGAGTCAAGGCAACCAACGACAATGCCGTGCGCAGCTATAGCGAGGCGACTGAGCTTTTGAGCCAACGCGCCGATGTGCTACTCACGCCGCCCCTTGGACAAAACACTTTAGATGAATCTGTCTATTTCGCCTTGAGACGAGCCGGATTAAGTCAGAGTCTCGCCGTCGTAAGTGGCAAAATCTCCAGTAAAAACGGTCAGTTCTGGCAACTGGAAGGCAGCGATTTGATCGCTGCATTAACACTACAAAAATCGAGAAGTAACGCCTCGACCGACACACAATCAGCCACCTCGCCACAGATGAATGACTTACCGCTTGCCGATCTCCTCAGCGGCGCAGCCACAGTAATCATGAGCCGCAGCCTAGCTGCCAAAGTGGCACCCGACGGTAAACTTGTTTTAGAAAATAGCACCTTAGATGTCATTGCAATTGATGACAGTTTTGGTCTCGGCAGCGCCATCTTGGCCGATATGTCCCTCGCCCAGCGATTACTAAACATGCAAGGCAGATTGAGCTATATCGCTATGTTCAGTGAGCGAGAAAACCTACCTAAACTAAAATCCCAACTCGACGCTTTAGGGATTACGCCCCAAAAGGCCAGCTTTAGCCAGCAAGATCAAGGTCAAGCGCTGATAGCGCTGACCCGCAGTTTTCACCTTAATCTTAATGCCATGAGCATGTTAGCCTTCGTTGTCGGCCTCTTTATCGCCTACAACGGTGTGCGCTACAGCCTAATGAAACGGCAAAAACTATTAGTGCAATTATTACAACAGGGAATCGAGCGCCGCGCCTTGATGACGGCGCTGATGTTCGAATTAATTTTGTTAGTTGTCATAGGTTCAAGTTTGGGCTTTATCAGTGGTTTGCAACTCAGCCACTGGCTGCAACCTATGGTCGCCATGACCTTAGAGCAAATGTATGGCGCCCACTTGCTCCCCGGTATTTGGCAATGGACTTGGCTTTTTGAGGCAATTGCCCTCACCTTAATTGCCGCGCTCGCCGCTTGCTTGCCATTGTATTTAGATCTTACGCGCCAAGCATTGGCGCAAGGGGCGAATCGTTATCAGCAAATGCAGGCACACCGCAAAACCCATAGCATTCAATTTGCCTTAGCCTGTGGCTTATTGACCTTAGCAGCGTTGCTGTTTCCCTTCAGCCAAAGCTATAACATCAGCTTAGTGTTGCTCGGTATCGTCGCTATCGCTATTCCCTTATTGTTGCCGCAATTATTGCATTGGGGCGTCAGTGCGTTAATGCCCTTGGCGCGTCCTGGATTATGGCAATATCTGCTCGCCGAAACCCGTGAGCTTATTGCACCGCTCTCCTTGGCTATGATGGCAATCTTGCTGGCGCTCAGTGCCAATGTGTCGATGAACACCCTCGTTGGAAGCTTCGAGCAAACCCTGCGAACTTGGCTAGAAACTCGCTTGCATGCCGATCTCTATATCCGCCCACCGAGCCAGCGTATCGACACGATTCAAACCCAATTGATGCACGATCCTAGAGTCAGCGGTATTTATCAGCAGTGGCAAATTGAAGCCCTGCTTTCACTGCCAGTTTCGACGGATAATCCGAGCGAGCAGACGATTCCGGTGAGTCTACTCAGTCGCGATGAATTTTCGACTCGGCACACCAGTGCGCTTAAGGAAAGCCTGCCCACATTGTGGCAATCCTACTTTAATGCACCCGTTGTATTGGTGAGCGAGCCTCTTGCCATCAAATACCAATTACAGCTTGGTGATACTGTGTCATTGGATGTGCTCGAGAAAACAGGTAGCAGCAAAGCCATTATTGGCGGCATTTATTATGACCACGGCAATACCCGAAACGAGGTCATTATCAGCCAGCCACTTTGGCAACGGGCCCAGTTACCTGTACTGCCGGTGAGTTTAGCGGCAAGTTTTCACGGTAAAGAGCAAGGCAGTAGGATAAGTGAAGCGCAGCTTGATCAACTACAAGTCCAACTGGCGACTGAGTTAGGTTTATCCCAAGCGCAAATCTACAGCCAAACTAAGATTAAAACCCAAGCTATCGCTATGTTTAAACGCACTTTTTCCATTACCTTAGTGCTGAATAGTTTGACGCTGATTGTCGCCGCGATTGGTCTCTTTAGTGCCTGCTTAATGTTGACTCAGGCAAGGCAAGCGCCACTGGCACGGCTGTATTCCCTCGGCGTCAGTCGTAATGCACTGCGCGGCATGGTGTTTATGCAAATGTTGATTGTGGTGCTGATCACTTGCCTGCTCGCTATGCCAACGGGCGCGCTACTAGGTTACCTGCTTATTAATAAGATCACCTTGCAAGCCTTTGGCTGGACGATAAAAATGATTTGGGATTGGCAAGCTTACGGCCATGCAATACTGATTGCCTTAACCACCTGCACCTTAGCCGTACTCTTACCGCTGTATTGGCAAACCCGCAAACCACTGGTCGCCAGTCTGCAACAGGAGACACTGTGATGAAGACACTCAGTATTGTATGGGCAGTGGTTGGGTTAATGCTTATCGGCGGCTGTGACAAAACGCCATCGACTCAAAGCACTCAATCTAAATCCATGGCCAATGTGGTAGGGAAAACCTCTACTAATCAAGATGATTTAGCTTTTACGCCTGTTGTTCCCGGCTATAGATTTGAATTTCCGCGAGATCACTTGGCGCACAATGGCTTTCGCCAGGAATGGTGGTATCTGACCGCGAATTTAACGACAGAAACAGGTGAGCAACTCGGCGCCCAGTGGACTCAGTTTAGAGTCGCCCTGAAACCCACAACTCTGCAAACAATCGCTCCACAAACAACAGTTCCGCAAGGAACAGATGTGATAGCTAAAAATGAATCCACATGGGAAACTCAGCAGCTTTACTTGTCCCACAGCGCATTAACCTCGAGTCAAACTCATCTGGCTCACGAAAAGTGGTCACGCCGTCATAGCGAGTTTGCCGAGGTGAAATTAGATCCTTATCAAATCAGCCTCGACAACTGGCATTGGCAGAGCGAAACCAATGCACTCTTTCCAGCCACCTTAACGGTTGAGAATCCTGATTTTAGCTACCAACTTAAGCTTAACAGCCAAGCACCACTGCAATTCCAAGGCGTTAACGGCTATAGCCTTAAAAGTCGCGATGGCCAGGTGGCCTCTTACTATTACAGCCAGCCCTTTATTGAAATCTCAGGTGAAATCAACCGTAATGGCAAAGTGGAGCGAGTCACAGGTCAAGGCTGGCTCGACAGGGAATGGAGCTCGCAATTTCTCACTAAAACGCAACAGGGCTGGGATTGGTTCGCGCTCAGATTAGACGATGGCTCGACGCTGATGTTGTTTCAGCTACGGGATCAGTCTCCAGCAGAGTCCGCAAAGAATGCGCCTCTCTCGGCATTTTATAGCGCCAGAAGAATGTTTGCAGATGGCACTGGGCGCAACATCAATTCCACTGACAATCCCAATGACATTCAGATGACGCCACTCCAATGGCAACACACAGTCAATGGCGACTATCCCGTCAGCTGGCGAGTTAAGATCCCCAGCGAGAATATCGATCTCACTATCACCCCGCTCAATCCGAATAGCGCCATGCCATTATCGACGCCCTACTGGGAAGGCCCAGTACAACTCTCAGGTAGCCATACTGGTACGGGTTATATGGAACTGACGGGCTATTGAGCCCAAACATAGTTCTTATAACCAGAAATGCTAAGTCAGCGCGAAGTAACATAACAAGACAGTTATTCAGAGAATGATCTTAAACTGCTGTTATATAAAGATATAACAACACGCCGTACGTGACCAAGCCCACAATAACACCCTATTTGCGATCGAGTTCAAGACTAATAATCAACCAATTGTTGCATTTTAAAGTCAACCCAAATACAGTATCATAAATTTAAATGACAACGTTGTCATAACGTACAAATAACAGTTTAACTCTCACGTTTATGAGTGACTGCAATGCGCATCAACCGACACAAATGGAGTTGTGAATGAGTTCTATCATCCGCATAGAGAAAGGTTTTACCTTAATTGAACTCATGATCGTCGTTGCAGTTATTGGCATTCTCGCCGCTATCGCTATCCCTTCTTTTTCCGAATACCTAAAGCAAGGTCGTCGTTTCGATGCCCAGCAATATTTGATGACGAGCGTGCAAGCATTAGAACGCAATTATTCCCGTCAAGGTAAGTATCCTGCTGCGCAAACCTTAACCAACAGTCCTTACTACACTTTTAGCTACACACCGGCGGACGACAAGTTAAGTTTCTCCCTCTCGGCAGTCCCAACCAGCCGCCAATCGGATAGCTGTGGCACCTTAAGCATTAATCAGAAAGGCGTGCGAACTCCTGCTGCCAATTGTTGGACAAATTAAATGTCGAACACGTGGAATCAAGGATTTACCTTAGTTGAGCTTATGGTTACCGTCGCGATTATCGGTATTTTAGGCAGCTTAGCCCTCCCTTCGTACCGCGATGTTATGGCACGTGAACAGCTAACAGCCGCTGCGAATGAATTGGTCTCTAGCTATAAATTTGCCCGCAGTGAAGCGATAAAACGCAGTACTTTAATTACTCTCACGGCAACAGAAGCAGGACTTTGGGTCATTAAAGATAGCGACGATAACGAATTGAAGATTTTTACGCCTCCGACGCATGGAATTGATGTAACAGGACTGACTAGCATCAGCATCAGTGCCACAGGCAACACAGCCAAAACCAGTATTTCATTGGCGAACAGTCAAGGTGAAAACATGAATTTATGCATTTTACCGAGCGGCCAAAGTCAACTTCAAAGTGAGGATTGTGCATGAAAGCCTTCAATCACATAGGTAAAAAGCACCTTGGCTTTACCATGACAGAAGTTTTAGTTTCACTCGTGGTATCAGTCACTTCATTGCTTGCACTGGCAAAAGCGCAGCTATCATCGCTACAACATGCCAGCAATAGCTTTCAATACACAGTTGCCACAGTGCAAGCGCAAAATGTCATTGAGCAGATTTGGCCAAGATTATGCGAAGTGCAAAAGCAACCCGCCCGCTTCGAAGATATCAATTTTAGAGCCAGTTTAAGCCAAGATTTCCCCGCAGGCTTTAACTTAGTATTACCCGCCACTTATCAAGACAACATGGCAATTACTGTGACTTGGCAAGATGGTCGAGTCGATACCGATAATAGCGTCAGTCTTAACGCCAGTTTCCCCCATCTGTGTAAGGCCTAACTGTGATTTCAGCTCATCACACTCAATGGAGACACATTAAACCCGCCTTAAGACAAACGGGGTTTAGCTTATCCGAACTGATGATTGCTATGGTATTAGGGCTAATCATCATGATCGCAGTGATCAATTTCTTTGCGCCACTTAAGACTACTGTTGAGGAAAGTAAACGTCTAGAAAATGCCGCTGACGCCTTAAGGTACGCCACGCTAACGCTCAGTAAAAGCATCAAACAGGCGGATAATGTCGCCCTTGTATCGGCTAACGAACTCGTCCTAAGCACGCGTGCCTCCGCAAACCAACCAAGTATTAGCTGTTTAGGCCAAAGTAAAACCGCTGATTACACCGAAACCTTTAGCTTTTTAGCACCTAACTTATCCTGCGACGATGGTGATGGCGCACAAACGCTTCTCACTGGGCTAGAAGCGGCTCACTTCTCTCAAACTGGAGAACTCGTCAGTATTAATTTGAAACCCTTAGCTTTACCGACCCAATATGATCAGGGTATTAGCTTACAGATCGCACTGCGTAAACCTCTTTGGCAACAAGCCATTAATTCACAACAAGTGCCATAGGCACGAGGAAGCACAGACATGCACACGGAACGTTCATTTGCTCACGCTTCGCCACTTCGCGGCAGTATTAATAAGCAAAAGGGTGCTGTGTTACTTATCGTCTTAGTCTTCAGTATATTAGCCAGTTTATTGGTCGTGACATCACTGCGAGATAACTTAGTACAAGAGCGGCTGAGCGGGAACTTCCAGAAGCAAGTCAATGCGCAACTCACCGCCGAACAAGGCATGTATGAAAGCTATAACACCCTCAAAGCAACTTTAATTAAAGCACCTCAAAGCACGGCGGTCTCCTTACATGACAGTCTGCCAAAGAGTGCCTCAGGCAGTATCGACAGCAGCGCCTATACATTGACAAAAACCGTGACCCCGAGCGCCGAACTCAGCGTCAACAGCACTGGGCAACACTTAGAAGGTCAGGCCAAACTCAATGCACTCTTCGCCCTAAAAGGCGCAAAGGGCAATAACATTTTTAACGATGCCATCGTTTCCTGCGAGAGCCTCAATCTGACTGGTAGTAGCACAATCGATGGTTATGACTCACGAAAAGGTGCCTACGGCGATAGCTTCAATAATGATCAAGGCAACAGCCAACTCAATAAGCACGGCAAAGGCAATGTGACGACGGTTGAACCGAATGCCGATGTAACCTTGTCGGGCAATTCGCCGATTTACGGCGATGTCAGTGCAACGGGAAATGTCACATTAACCGGCTCATCTTCCCTAATGGGCAATATTCAAAGCAATAAAGATGTCATCGTAGACACAGGTACGGTCGGTGGGAATATCGCTGCGGGTCATAATTTCGAGCTAAAAAACAGTGGCACTGTTGAAGGCTCAGTGCAAGCCAATAACAACGCATCAACGGCCCCTGGTGCCAAAGTGAATGGGACACTTCAATATGGTGGTGATGGCAACTTCCATCAAAATAGCAGCATTGGCCAAGCAGTGAAACAAGCGCCTAATGTCCCTCCCGTTCCCACTAAGTCCTGCGATCCCTTAGATATTGGCGCCGTGATGGGAGGGTTTAAAATGCCCAACAATGGCGCGAGAACAATAGCATCAACCCAAAATGTCACCATTTCGCCAACGGGCTCGACAGCGAGTTCAGGTAACAGTAATGCGTTTCCTGCCCTGTCCTCAAGCTCAGAAAACATCTTCGGTTCTGAAACCCCAGTATTTAACCTCGACAGTTTAGTCATGAGTAGCGATGGTGTATTAAACATCAGTGGTGGAGATGTAACGCTGATCATCAATGGTGATTTTAAAATGAGTGGCGCAAACCAACTTAATATCGCCCCAGGTTCAAGTTTAACGTTATTTGTGAATGGTGAAATTTCCTTTACGGCAGGCACCAATAACGGCAATAGCATTAAAAGCCAAACCTTAACCAGCAGCAATAAACCGCCGTTAGCGATTTATTCGGGTTCAAATAAAGATGTGACTGTCAGTGGAAGCGTACCGATTTACGCCGCGCTTTATGCGCCTAAATCCAAAGTCAATCTGCCCGGTGGTCCTGAAATCTTCGGCTCAGTAAGAGGTAAATCCATCACCGCCACGGGCAATGGCAAGATCCATTATGACAATGCCCTAGGCGAAGCCGATTTGGGCAGTGAAAATGCTATTCCGCCTGCGATAGTGCTTAAAGGTTGGCAATACTTATAATCCTGCTCCATTGGCCGTATCCCATATACGGCCAAGTACAAAGCCTCTCATCTACAATAATCTCAAAGCTTAAATATCAAACTGGGAGTTAGATCACTCGCAAAACTTTGATCCGGATCGACTATCGCTTGCAATACCTCTTGTGAGGTATACCCACATTTTTTATCAGGTCTAGACTCGCCAGTATCAGCACTCGGTTACCCTCCTTTTTAATCTTAAGTAACCGAGTTTACGCTACTACAGGTCATCCCATATGAGTCAGGAATACCACATCACCAGCCTTGTGGTGCATGCCACGCCTAAAGCCTTACAGCAGGTTGAAGCCAATATCCGCGCATTAGTGGGTACTGATATTCATGCAATTACACCCGAAGGAAAATTGGTCGTTACCCTAGAAGGGAGTAGCCAAAGAGCGATTCTTGACAATATTGAAGCCATCAATGCCCTGTCCGGCGTGTTATCTGCCAGCTTGATTTACCACCAAGTAGAACCCTTAGTACAAGAGAGTGAGGAAATATTATGAGCATAAGCCGCCGCGAGTTTCTCAAGGCCAACGCAGCGGTTGCCGCTGCGACGGCCGTTGGCGTCACACTTCCCATTAAGATGGTCGAAGCCGCCGAACAAGCTGACAGTATCAAGTGGGATAAAGCTCCCTGCCGTTTCTGCGGTGTGGGGTGTAGCGTATTAGTGGGCACCCAAGCGGGCAAAGTGGTCGCCACTAAGGGCGATCCTGAAAGTCCAGTCAACCGTGGCCTTAACTGTATTAAAGGTTATTTCCTATCAAAAATCATGTACGGCAAGGACAGATTAACCACGCCATTGCTGCGGATGAAAGACGGCAAATACCATAAAGAAGGTGAGTTCACCCCAGTCAGCTGGGATGTGGCCTTCGATACTATGGCCGCGAAATGGAAACACAGTCTCGCCACCAAAGGCCCGACGTCGGTAGGTATGTTTGGCTCTGGTCAATGGACTATTTGGGAAGGTTATGCCGCCTCTAAACTTAATAAAGCAGGCTTCCTTACCAACAATATAGATCCTAATGCGCGCCACTGCATGGCCTCAGCCGTAGGCGGCTTTATGCGCACCTTCGGTATCGATGAGCCCATGGGTTGTTATGACGATTTAGAAGCCGCCGATCAGTTTGTGCTCTGGGGCGCAAACATGGCTGAGATGCACCCAATTCTGTGGGCAAGAATATCCGATAGACGTTTAAGCAGTCCAACGTGCCGAGTGCATGTGCTGTCAACCTTTGAGAATCGCAGCTTCGATTTGGCCGATAACCCTATGGTGTTCCGCCCACAGTCGGACTTAGTGATCCTCAACTATATCGCCAATTACATTATTAAAAATAAAGCCGTTAATACCGACTTTGTTACCAAACACACTAAGTTTGCCCTTGGGGTAGATGATATCGGCTATGGCCTGCGTCCCGAACATCCGTTAGAGAAAAAAGCCAAAAATCCGGGCAATGGTAAATCCACGCCCATTAGCTTTGACGAGTATGCCAAGTTTGTCAGCACTTATACGCTGGAATATGCCGCTAAGATGAGTGGCGTCGAGCCAGAGAAGCTGGAGATTTTAGCCAAAGCCTATGCCGACCCTAAGGTGAAAATCATGAGCCTGTGGACCATGGGCATTAACCAACACGTTCGCGGCGTGTGGGCGAACAACATGCTTTACAACATCCATTTGCTCACGGGCAAAATTGCCACACCGGGTAACAGTCCTTTCTCATTAACAGGTCAACCTTCGGCTTGCGGTACTGCACGTGAAGTCGGTACTTTCGCCCACCGTTTACCCGCCGATATGGAAGTCACTAACGACAAGCACCGCGCCATTACCGAAAAGCTATGGCAAGTGCCTGAAGGGACCATTCCCGCCAAACCTGGCTACCATGCCGTACTCCAGAGCCGTATGCTCAAAGATGGCAAGCTCAACTGCTACTGGACCATGTGTACCAATAATATGCAGGCAGGCCCTAACATCAACGATGAGATTTACCCTGGCTTTCGTAACCCAGAAAACTTTATCGTGGTTTCAGATCCTTATCCAACCATCACAGCCATGGCGGCAGATTTAATTTTGCCAACAGCAATGTGGGTTGAAAAAGAAGGAGCTTACGGCAACGCCGAGCGCCGTACTCATATGTGGCATCAGCAAGTAAAAGCCCCAGAAGGCGCAACCTCAGATCTGTGGCAACTAGTCGAATTTTCGAAACGATTCAAAGTCTCCGAAGTCTGGCCAGCCGAACTGATAGCCAAACAACCGGAATACGCGGATAAAACCTTATATGAAGTGCTATTTGCCAATGGCGTGATCGACAAGTTCCCAACTTCCGATTGCAAAGCCGAATTAAACGATGAGAGCGAACACTTCGGTTTCTACCTGCAAAAAGGCATTTTCGAAGAATATGCAGCTTTCGGTCGTGGCCATGGCCATGATTTAGCCGACTTTGACCGTTACCACGAAACCCGCGGCCTACGCTGGCCAGTCGTTAATGGCAAAGAAACGCTGCGTCGTTTCGTTGAGGGGAGCGATCCTTATGTCAAAGCGGGTGAAGGCTTTAAATTCTATGGCAAGCCAGATGGCAAAGCGGTGATTTTCGCCCTGCCCTATGAGCCCGCCGCCGAAGAGCCGAATGAAGAATACGATTTATGGATGTCGACTGGCCGCGTGCTGGAGCATTGGCACACTGGCTCGATGACAGCCCGCGTACCAGAGCTTTACCGTGCCTACCCCGACGCGCAAATTTTCATGCATCCAGAAGATGCGAAAGCTCGCGGCGTACAACGTGGTGACGAAGTCATAGTGGCTTCACCGCGCGGTGAAGTGAAAACCCGAGTTGAAACCAAAGGCCGTAACAAACCGCCACGCGGCGTAGTATTTATGCCTTTCTTCGATGCGCGCCAGTTAGTCAACAAACTGATATTGGATGCAACCGATCCCCTGTCAAAAGAAACTGACTTTAAAAAATGCCCAGTGAAAGTCTTCAAGGCGGAGAATAACCAATGAGAAAAATACTCACCTTAACTGCGTTACTCGTCGCCATTACCGGCTGTTCAGGTCAGCAAACCGACACCAACGTAGCACCAGTTAATATTCAATCCCTCGCAGGAAACATGGCGATCACCGACATTCGCCCAGCCAATGCCATGGCGATTTATCCTAGTCGCGGCACCTCTATTGAGCGCAGTTTTAGCGAGCAACCACCGCTCATCCCACATAAGGACGATTACAAGATCACCTTAGATAAAAATGGCTGTTTAAGCTGCCATAGTTGGGACAAGGCAAAACGCATGAAAGCCACACCAGTAGCTAAATCCCACGTGATTGATGATAAAGGCACAGTTAACGGACATAACTATGCCTGTACTCAATGCCATGTCGCTCAGGCCGAAAACAAGCAACCACTCGTCGAGAATCAATTCTCCGTCCAGTAAACCACACTCCCCTGCAGAGCAAAGCCACCCGAGTTTATGAGGATGGCTTTTTTGCTATTTAAGCATCCAATCCTAATGAGTTAGCTTAGAGCCAGTAATGAGTATTCAAGTAAATATAAGACTAAACGTCTATCGCTGGTTCAGCGTCCGTTGCTGAACAGTACTTTCACCAAGGAAGGGATTGAGCAGAAGTTAAAAAGGCAAAGTGAGAATCGAGGGAAATAAAAATAAGAGCAGAATCTAAAACACAGAAAAGTAAAAACCCAGCCTAGGCTGGGTTTACTTGTTGTTTTGCTTTATGCAAATTACCCGCTGGAGCCGTTTTAGTTACTTGCGCCGCTTTAGCGTTTTGCACATCTTTTGCCACAGGCATAGCCGCCTGCCACAAAGCACCTACCCACAGACTTGAACTTGATTTCATCGGTATTCCCCTGTTTTGTTAACAAGGTCAAAGTAATACTTAGGCTATCATTAGTAAAATGAATAAATTCCATAATATGGATTCCATTTGAGCATGAACATCCCAATCAAGACCTTACAGTGTTTTCTGACCTTAGTGGAAACTGAAAACTTTACCCGCGCCGCGCAGAAATGTTTTATCACCCAGCCGACACTAAGCAAAATAATCCAGAGACTTGAAGAAAGCCTTGGTGAAACCTTGCTGATCCGGAATAACCAAAAGGTTGAGTTAACTCAAGCTGGTCAGCTCTTTGAGCACAGTGCACGGGAAATCCTCGGCCAATGGCATAGGCTGCAGGAGGACATGAGTAACCTTAGCGGTCTTAAATCGGGGCGGTTGCGACTGGGTGTATGTCCTATGATGAGCAGTCTTATTATTGGTTTGCTCACTAGCTATCGTAAGCGTTATCCGGGAGTTGAACTACACATGTATGAGTACGGTGGATTCGGCTGCGAACAAGCATTGCTCAATAACAGTCTCGATATCGCCTTTACCGCGCTCCCCACGACCCATGAGACAGAACTCGTCAACCAACCCCTAACTAAGTACCCTTTACTCGCATGCCTGCCTGAAGGACATCCCTTAGCCGAGAAAGACCACTTAAAATGGCAGGACTTCCAGCCCTATCCTTTTATCCTCTATAACGAAGACTTCTCCCTCGCTAAACTGATTAATCGCCTCAGTCGCAAAGCAGGTGTTCAACTCAATATTGCCTTTCGCAGCGGCCAGTGGGATTTCCTCGCCGCCATGGTCGAAGCCGATATGGGCGTCGCTATTTTACCTGAGCCTATCTGCAATCGATTAAGCACCAGCAAACTGGTCTTTAAACCTATGCAGCCCGCAATGACATGGGATCTGGCGCTTATTTGGCGCCAAAGTTTACCTTTAACACCGGCGGCCAAGGCCTTGCTTGAATTGAGTAAACAAAAAACTGAACGCTGAGAAGATAAAGCAAGAACTAATACCAATCACATTATTTTAAACAACGGGATACGAAACTTCGTCAGCCGTAGCGGGTGATTACAGTTGGATCTCTCCCATAAAAAAACCGCTGCGAGCCTAGAGGCCGACAGCGGTTTTTAAGGTAAGTTAAGAATTACTTCTTAGCTTCAGCAGCCTTACGTTCTTTAACTTGAGCAACAACTTTCTCAGCTACGCTAGCTGGACATTGGCTGTAGTGTGAGAACTCCATAGAGAACTGACCACGACCAGAAGTCATTGTACGTAAAGTACCGATATAACCGAACATTTCTGATAACGGTACGTCAGCTTTAACGCGAACACCTGTTACACCAGCAACTTGGTCTTTGATCATGCCGCGACGACGGTTTAAGTCACCGATCACGTCACCCACGTTGTCATCTGGGCTGAACACGTCAACTTTCATGATTGGCTCAAGAAGTTGTGGTTTAGCTTTAGCGATAGACTGACGGAAAGCGCCTTTAGCAGCGATTTCGAACGCGATTGCTGATGAGTCAACTGCGTGGAATGCACCGTCAGTTAATTCGAACTCAACGTCTAACACTGGGAAGCCAGCGATAGTACCTGTGTTCATCATGCTCGCGAAACCTTTCTCAACTGCTGGCCAGAATTCCTTCGGAACGCTACCACCAACAACTGAAGATTTGAACACGAAACCAGTGTTTGGCTCACCTGGGCGGATGATATATTCGATCTTACCGAATTGACCAGAACCACCTGATTGTTTCTTGTGAGTGTATTGATCTTCAACCATTTGAGTAATGGTTTCACGGTAAGCAACTTGTGGCTCACCTACGATCAATTCAACACCATAAGTACGCTTCAGAATGTCTACTTTGATATCTAAGTGAAGTTCGCCCATACCTTTAAGGATGGTTTCACCTGAATCTTCGTCAGTTTCTACGCGGAATGATGGATCTTCAGCGATCATCTTACCGATTGCGATACCCATTTTCTCAGAACCGCCTTTATCTTTTGGCGCTACTGCGATAGAGATAACTGGCTCTGGGAACACCATAGCTTCTAAGGTAACTGGGTGTTTCACGTCACATAAAGTGTGACCAGTTTGAACGTTCTTCATACCCACGATAGCGATAATGTCGCCAGCTTGAGCAGATTCAATTTCAATACGGTCATCAGCTAGCATTTCACACATACGGCCGATACGTTCAGTCTTGCCAGTCGCGCTGTTCAGGATGGTATCACCCTTCTTCAGACGGCCTGAGTAGATACGTACGAAAGTCAGGGCACCGAAACGGTCATCCATGATTTTGAACGCTAACGCTTTTAATGGCTCATCAGCAGAAACGATAGCGAATTCGCCAGTTTCGTTGCCTTCTTCGTCAGTTAATGGCTGTGGTTCAACTTCGTCTGGTGCTGGTAAATAATCAACAACAGCATCAAGAACCAGTTGCATACCTTTGTTCTTGAACGCAGAACCACAGTATGTTGGGAAGAAAGCCATAGTACGAGTACCTTTGCGGATACAACGCTTGATATCTTCGATAGATGGCTCTTCGCCTTCCATGTACGCTTCCATCACAGCATCGTCTTGCTCAACGGCAGTTTCGATCAGCATTTCACGGTATTCTTCAACCATGTCAACCATGTCAGCAGGTACATCTTGGATATTAAAGTTTTCTGGTAAACCAGACTCATCCCACACGTATGCTTTACGAGATAACAGATCAACAACACCAGTGAATTCGTCTTCAACACCGATTGGCAGAACCATAACCAGTGGAGTAGCAGCTAATACGTCTTTAGTTTGCTTAACTACGCGTAAGAAGTCAGCACCCATACGGTCTAACTTGTTTACGAAGATAATACGCGCAACTTCAGATTCGTTCGCATAGCGCCAGTTAGTTTCTGATTGAGGCTCAACACCGCCTGAACCACAGAATACACCGATACCGCCATCAAGCACTTTCAGAGAACGATAAACTTCAACGGTGAAGTCAACGTGTCCTGGAGTGTCGATAACGTTGAAACGGTGATCTCTCCAGAAGCAACTTACAGCAGCAGACTGAATAGTAATACCGCGCTCAGCTTCCTGTACCATGAAGTCAGTGGTAGATTCGCCATCGTGAGTCTCACCGGCTTTATGGATTCTTCCTGTTAACTTAAGGATACGCTCGGTGGTCGTGGTTTTACCCGCGTCAACGTGAGCGAAGATACCAATGTTTCTGTATTTGGATAATTCGGTCATGATTCAACTTTAATGAGTAGTTTAAGAAGTAGACGGAGTATGCGACAAATACCGACACACCGCACATCAGATTATTTTAGGCGCATATTGTAAATTGGAACCCAGCTACACGCAAATGGATAGCGCACTTTTTCACGATAAAGTCGCGTAATAATTTAAGGGAATCGCCATAAATACGAACTAAAACAGATAAGTAAAACACTTTAGCTTGTTTTTCACTCAATCAATAAAAAACCTTAAATAAACCTCATTTTAATGGGATAAAGCGATTTTCAAGGGATTTCTATCATATCGTCAGTACAAACATCATACATTAACCTGCAAGCATGGATGCTAGAACAATCATGTTATACCTATCTCCAAAATAGAGATGACATCCGCGACTCACTTCAATCGCAGTCTTTTAGCCAAATAACCACAAATCAGTCTTGAGTAAACCCTTACGTGTCGATGCACATTTGATTACGCCCTTGTGCTTTAGCACGATAAAGGGCTCGATCTGCACGCTCAAAACACAATTGTATAGGTTCGTTTTCTGCGAGCTTAGCGACACCAAAACTACAAGTTAAGTGAACATTGTCAGTAAATTGATAATTGTTAATCCTCTGCGCAATCCGCACACACAAGCTTTCAACTAATGGCAATGATGACTGTTGGCAGAGGATAACAAATTCTTCGCCACCCCAACGTGCAACCACATCAGAATCACGCACACAGTGCTGTAATACCTGTGACACTTGCTCAAGAATGCGATCGCCGACGTTATGCCCTAGCGTGTCATTAATCTCTTTAAAGTAGTCGATATCAATCATTACAAGGCACATGCCTGCCCCAGCAGATTTGTCATGCTGCTCGTTATTAATAAAAAAGCGATTAAAGTAATGTCGGTTATACAATTTAGTTAAGGGATCGTGGGTAGATAAAAATTCGAGTTCGGCATTTGACGCTTCAAGCTGTTCGCGTAAAGTTTCCAACTGCTTATTCTTATCGGTTAATCTTCGATTATATTGACTCATAAAGTAAGTTCTCGCCCCCAACATTAGGAGCAACAGACACGTCGCGCAGATAATTTGATACACAAGCGAATAGTTAGTCTCATCTATCACAGTCACATTATTCCACTTCTGATAAATCGTGATCCGCTCTTGCTCACTCACAGTGTTTAAGGCTTTATTTATCACAGGTAGCAAGGACTCTTGACCATAAGCGACCCCCATCCGTAACTCATCTTCCGGCCCGCCCCAACCCGCAATTTTTAAATGTTCAAATCCCATTTGTTGAATGTAAGCGTTAACCGAAAACATTGATCCAACAAACAGATCTGCACGTTTATCCAGAACCGACTGCAATCCCGCAGGTTCACTGCCAACAGTAAGCATCTCTATCTGAGGATAATAATGCTGAATATACTCGGCTAAACGATAACCTTTGGGCACGGCTAAAATACGTGTATTGATATTCTCCAATCCTTGCAGAAAAGGCTGTTCTTTAAGTGAAACGAGCACATTGGGTGAGCGGAAATAGACATCACTGAAGTGCAGATAAGTCTCGCGTATTAGCGTTTTATTCAACATAGGGGTTAAATCGCACTGACCACTTTGCAAAAAAGATAAAGTTTCGGTCCAAGAAGATGTCAGCACTAGCTGAAACTTAAGGGAAGAATGTGACTCAACATGACGAATATAGTCCGATGAAATCCCCAGATGCTTACCTTCTCGTATTCCTTCATAGGGCAACCAATCAGGATCAACGCAATAACGGACTATCACAGCAGACTTGGCGCTAACATCTTGATCCGCAAATTTAGCACTAGACACCATGAAACGATCAGCATTCACCAGTAATGGCATACACAGCAATAGCGACAATAACCTCAATAAGCCACGCAATTCCATTGAAATTTCAACCTAAAAGCTGATGCTAGATGGGGAATGTAAAAAAGTGTATACGTGAAAACCACACAATACCAATTCCCATCATTGCTTATACGAAACGCTCGTTTGTCCATTGTGTCTTAACGCCTTCGTACATCAGCAAAACTTATCTTCATAAGGTGATCAGTTGATGGGAAAGAACGTTGCTAAGTTCACTCAGTCCTAAGTTCACTCAGTCTGAGTTTGGTATCACATTTAAAAAGCCAATATTTATCGCTTGCTTCATCAGGGCTATCCTAAATAACCCCCCTTACTCGCCATCCAAAGCCATCATAACGCCTTTTGCAAACTACGATTATTGCAGCTGCACCTCGCCTTAACTTCTGCAGCTACGTTCTTTGGCCGCTATACCGCGATCATGATGGACTGTGCGGGGACATCAAACAAAGATGGCAGAAGATTTTATAATCTGAGATAAAGCTGCCACCTTATTCTCCGGAACTGAATCTGATAGAACAGTTGTAGCGGATATGAATAGAATTGATATAAAGCCAAATGGTGCAAATTATTCGTATCGTGGAAGGTAAAAAAGGGATTATCGAGAGAAAAATAGGAGGAAAACTGACTAATTAAATAGACACTAGGCTGGATTTAACAAATTGCGGACGCAAAAAAGCCAGCTTATTCAGCTGGCTTCGTTACATCTCAATGAGATAATTAGGCGCTTGGCGATGACCTACTCTCACATGGGGGTGAAATCATCGCGCTATAAATACGGAGTATTTAGCCATGATTGAACGCGAAGAAGCTTGTCTTCGTAGCTGGGGAGTCCGCTTAGCGGCGGGTTGACATCGAGATAAGTTTTCGCGGAGCGTATAAACACCAAAGCCCTAGCGGTTTAGGCTAGGGCTTTGGTG
>NZ_JAKKSE010000035.1:0-24834 GCF_025653595.1 Shewanella sp. SM95 | reverse complement strand
GTCCACAGTTCTACTTCCGTACAACTGACGTAACCGGTACTATCGAACTGCCAGAAGGCGTAGAGATGGTAATGCCTGGCGACAACATCAAAATGGTAGTGACTCTGATTTGCCCAATCGCGATGGACGAAGGTTTACGCTTCGCAATCCGTGAAGGTGGTCGTACAGTTGGTGCTGGTGTAGTAGCTAAAATCATCGCTTAATTGCGATAGAAATTAGTTTGAAAAGGAAGCTTCGGCTTCCTTTTTTATTTGAGGGCTGGTTTTATTCACAAATTTGTGTAAAATGCTCGCCACTCTGAAGTTAAATAGTTATTTGATGACTATTTACACAGCGGGCTTGATATCCGAATTTAGATAGGTATAATGGCCCCCTCGTCGACTTAGGTTGACGAATTAAATGATTAGTCGCTGAAGTTAATCATTATCATAGCGGCTCCGATTGGGAGTCGAACGGTTAAATCATCTCGCTCTGCTTTTCTATATTGAAGAAGCTAGAGGGTGATTTTTTATATGTCCATTTTAGGAGCTCTGGTCAATGCAGAACCAAAGAATCCGTATCCGCTTAAAGGGATTTGATCATCGCTTAATTGATCAGTCTACAGCGGAAATCGTTGAAACTGCTAAGCGTACAGGCGCGCAGGTTCGTGGTCCAATTCCACTACCTACTCGCAAAGAGCGTTATACCATTTTGATCTCTCCGCACGTTAATAAAGATGCTCGTGACCAGTACGAATTACGTACACACAAGCGCCTGGTTGACATCGTAGAGCCAACTGAAAAGACTGTTGACGCGTTAATGCGTTTAGATCTTGCGGCTGGTGTCGACGTACAGATTAGCTTGGGTTAATTGAGATCCTAGTAAGAAGAGGTTTGAGAGATGGCTATCGGTCTTATTGGTCGTAAAGTTGGTATGACTCGCATCTTCACTGAAGATGGTGTTTCAATACCAGTTACTGTAATTGAAGTTGCAGGCAACCGTGTTACTCAAGTGAAAACTTTAGAAACTGACGGCTACCGTGCACTTCAAGTTACAACTGGCACCAAAAAAGCCAATCGCATCACTAAACCAGAAGCAGGTCACTTTGCCAAGAGCGGCGTTGAAGCCGGTCGTGGTTTGTGGGAAATGCGTTTGGTAGACGGTGAAGGCGAGGGCATTGAAGTTGGTGCTGAGCTAAATGTTGATATTTTCGCAGACGTAGCGAAAGTTGATGTTACTGGTCAATCAAAAGGTAAAGGCTTCCAAGGCGGCGTTAAGCGTTGGAACTTCCGTACTCAAGATATGACTCACGGTAACTCTTTGTCGCACCGCTCGAATGGTTCTATCGGTCAGAACCAAACGCCTGGTCGCGTATTCAAAGGCAAAAAAATGTCAGGCCATATGGGTGCCGAGCGTGTTACTACTCAAAATCTAGTTGTTGTTCGTGTAGATGTTGAGCGTAACCTGCTACTAGTCCGTGGCGCTGTTCCTGGCGCTACCAATGGCGACTTGATTATCAAGCCTGCCGTTAAAGCTTAAGGTCTGAGGAGATAGTAATGGAATTGGTATTGAAAGACGCGCAAAGCGCTCTTGAAGTTTCCGAAACTACCTTCGGCCGTGACTTTAACGAGGCACTGGTTCATCAGGTAGTTGTAGCATACGCTGCAAACGCGCGTCAGGGCACTCGTGCTCAAAAGACTCGTGCGGAAGTAACTGGCTCAGGCAAAAAGCCTTGGCGCCAAAAAGGAACTGGCCGTGCTCGTGCTGGTTCTGTTAAAGGCCCAATCTGGCGTGGCGGTGGCGTAACATTCGCTGCTAAAACCCAAGATCACAGCCAAAAAGTTAACAAAAAGATGTACCGCGGAGCGCTGAGAAGCATTCTGTCTGAATTGGTACGTCAAGAGCGTTTGGTTATTGTTGAATCTTTCGGTGTTGAAGCTCCTAAAACTAAAGAGCTGAAAGCTAAATTGAAAGCAATGAACCTTGAAGACGTTCTGATTGTGACTGCAGAAGTTGATGAGAACTTATTCTTAGCAGCTCGTAACCTGTACAAGGTTGACGTTCGTGATGTAGCGGGTCTAGACCCAGTGAGTCTGATCGCCTTCAACACTGTGCTTGTGACTGCTGACGCAGTGAAGCAAATCGAGGAGATGCTAGCATGATGATCCGCGAAGAACGTTTGCTAAAAGTTATTCTCGCTCCACATATCTCTGAAAAGAGCACTGTGAACGCTGAGAAGCACAACACTGTTGTTTTCCGCGTAGCTATCGATGCAACTAAAGCTGAAATTAAAGCTGCTGTTGCTAAGCTATTTGAAGTTGAAGTTGATTCAGTTCGCACTTTAGTGAGCAAAGGCAAAACTAAACGCACTGGTGGCCGTACTGGTCGTCGTAGCGATTGGAAAAAAGCCTATGTGACTCTAGCTGCTGGTGCTGACATCGATTTCGTCGGCGGCGCTGAGTAAGCAAAGGAGAATTATCATGGCAGTTATTAAGTGTAAGCCAACCTCTCCAGGTCGTCGCCACGTAGTTAAAGTGGTGAACACTGACCTGCACAAGGGTAAACCTTTTGCTGGCTTGTTGGCGAAAAAATCTAAAAGTGGTGGCCGTAACAATACTGGCCGTATCACTGTCCGTCACGTAGGTGGTGGTCATAAGCAGCATTATCGTCTAATCGACTTCAAACGCGATAAAGATGGTATCCCTGCAAAGATTGAGCGTCTGGAATACGATCCAAACCGTACTGCTAACATCGCGTTAGTATTGTATGCGGATGGTGAGCGTCGTTATATTCTTGCTGCCAAAGGCATGCAAGCTGGCGATAAGATCCAGTCTGGTGTTGCTGCCGAGATCAAAACCGGTAACGCTATGCCACTGCGCAACATCCCAGTAGGTTCTGTAGTTCACGCAGTTGAAATGAAGCCTGGTAAAGGTGCTCAGATCGCTCGTTCTGCAGGTGCTTATGTACAAGTTGTTGCTCGTGATGGCGCATATGCCACTCTACGTCTTCGCTCTGGCGAAATGCGTAAAGTGCCAGTTGATTGCCGCGCGACATTTGGTGAAGTTGGTAATGCCGAACACATGCTACGCCAGTTAGGTAAAGCAGGTGCTAAGCGCTGGAGAGGCATACGTCCTACAGTGCGTGGTGTTGCAATGAACCCAGTAGACCATCCACACGGTGGTGGTGAAGGCCGTACTTCTGGTGGTCGTCACCCAGTGACTCCATGGGGTGTGCCAACTAAGGGTTATAAAACTCGTAGTAACAAGCGCACTGACAAGTACATCGTACGTCGTCGTAATAAATAGTAAGAGGATTCGCCATGCCACGTTCTCTCAAGAAAGGTCCCTTCATTGACCTGCACTTGCTGAAGAAGGTAGAGAAAGCGATGGAAGCCGGTGACAAAAAGCCTATTAAGACTTGGTCACGTCGCTCTATGATCATTCCAAATATGATTGGTTTGACCATCGCTGTCCATAATGGTCGTCAGCACGTTCCTGTGTTCGTAACTGACGAAATGATCGGCCACAAACTTGGTGAATTTTCACCAACTCGCACTTATCGCGGCCATGCTGCAGATAAGAAAGCGAAGAAGCGTTAATACGGGAGGAATAAGATGGAAGTTTTAGCTAAACATCGTTTTGCCCGTACGTCTGCGCAGAAGGCCCGTCTGGTTGCTGATCAAATTCGTGGATTGCCTGTTGCTAAGGCCCTCGAGATTTTGACTTTCAGCCCCAAGAAAGCCGCCGTACTGGTTAAAAAAGTACTTGACTCAGCTATCGCAAACGCCGAACACAACGAAGGCGCGGATATTGATGAGCTTAAAGTCGGAGCCGTCTTCGTAGATGAAGGCCCAACTATGAAGCGTATCATGCCACGTGCTAAAGGCCGCGCTGATCGTATCATGAAGCGTACCAGCCACATTACTGTGGTTGTATCAGATCGCTAGGAGAGAGCAATGGGACAGAAAGTACATCCTAATGGTATCCGTCTGGGTATCACCAAGCCTTGGATCTCTACCTGGTACGCAGATAAATCAGATTACGCAAGTAACCTGAACAGCGACTGGGAAGTGCGTAAGTTTCTTGTAGAGAAATTACAAGCTGCTTCAGTATCTAAGATTGTTATCGAGCGTCCAGCGAAAAGCATCCGCGTTACCATTCACACTGCCCGTCCAGGTGTTGTGATCGGTAAGAAAGGTGAAGACGTTGAAGTATTGCGTGCTGCAGTGTCAAAACTTGCTGGCACTCCTGCTCAAATTAACATCGCTGAGATCCGTAAACCTGAGCTAGATGCCAAGTTAGTTGCTGACTCTATTGCACAGCAATTAGAGCGTCGCGTAATGTTCCGTCGTGCTATGAAGCGCGCAGTTCAAAACGCAATGCGTATTGGTGCTCAAGGTATCAAAGTACAAGTTAGTGGCCGTTTAGGCGGAGCTGAGATTGCGCGCGATGAGTGGTATCGTGAAGGTCGTGTACCTTTACATACTTTGCGTGCTGATATCGACTATTCTACATCTGAAAGTCACACCCAATACGGTGTGATTGGCGTTAAAGTTTGGATCTTCAAAGGTGAAGTTCTAGACGGAATGCTGCCACAGATTGAAGAGCCGAAGCAGCAGCAACCTAAGCGCAAGCCTCGTGGTAAATAGGAGAGCCGGCAATGCTGCAACCTAAACGTATGAAGTTTCGCAAGATGTTCAAAGGCCGCAACCGCGGTCTAGCGAACGGTACCGAAGTTAGCTTTGGTACTTTTGGTCTGAAAGCAGTCGGCCGTGGCCGTTTAACTGCACGTCAGATCGAATCTGCACGTCGTGCCATGACACGTCACATTAAGCGTCAGGGACAAATTTGGATTCGAGTTTTCCCGGACAAGCCGATTACCTCTAAGCCTCTTGAAGTGCGTATGGGTAAAGGTAAAGGTAACGTTGAATACTGGGTATGTCAGATTCAACCTGGTAAGGTTCTTTATGAGATGAATGGTGTTTCTGAAGTGATCGCTCGTGAAGCGTTTGCTTTGGCTGCTGCCAAGCTTCCAATTAAGACTACCTTCGTAACTAAGACGGTGATGTAATGAAAGCGAGCGAACTGAGAGAAAAGAGCGTTGAAGAACTGAACGCTGAACTACTTGGTCTGCTGCGTGAGCAGTTCAACCTGCGTATGCAACACGCCACTGGTCAGTTGACTCAGACTAATCAACTGAAATTGGTGCGCCGTAACATTGCGCGCGTTAAGACCATTATTACTTCTAAGGCGGGTGCATAATGTCTGATAAAATCCGTACTTTGCAGGGTCGTGTAACTAGCAACAAAATGGACAAGTCCATTACTGTTGCTATCGAACGCCAAGTGAAACACCCAATTTATGGGAAATACATTAAGCGTACGACAAAGATCCATGCACATGACGAAACGAATCAGTGCAATGAAGGCGATTTAGTAGCGATTCGCGAATGTCGTCCTTTGTCTAAGACTAAGTCTTGGACCCTGGTTGAAGTAGTATCAAAGGCCTAAGTTAATTAGGTATTTAGGTAAACGGCTCCAGAATGTGGGGCCGTTTGTTTTTTAATACTATACATTCCACTTTTATGGTGTTATATTTGCGCGCCATTTTTGACTAAATTAATAGCAAAAATGAGTGTTTTTATTGTCCCATAGTGGGAATTGTGTAGTAACGATAGCGGAGCACTTAAAATGATCCAAATGCAATCGACTCTTGACGTTGCTTGTAACAGCGGCGCACGCAGAGTTCAGTGTATTAAGGTCTTGGGTGGCTCTCATCGTCGTTATGCCGGTATCGGCGACATCATCAAAGTTTCTGTTAAAGAAGCGATTCCTCGCGCTAAAGCGAAGAAAGGCGATGTGTATAACGCGGTGGTAGTCCGTACTAAGAAAGGCGTACGTCGTCCAGACGGTTCTGTCATTCGCTTCGATCGGAATGCAGCTGTTCTTTTGAACAACAACCTGCAGCCGATTGGTACTCGTATCTTTGGACCAGTGACACGTGAATTGCGTAATGAGCAATTTATGAAAATTGTCTCGCTGGCACCAGAAGTACTGTAAGGAGCTTCAAAATGGCAGCTAAAATACGTCGTGAAGACGAAGTGATTGTATTAGCAGGTAAAGACAAGGGTAAACGTGCAAAAGTTTCTCAAGTCCTTCCTACTGGTAAATTGATTGTTGAAGGCATCAATCTTGTCAAAAAACACCAAAAGCCAAACCCACAATTGGGCGTAGCTGGCGGTATTGTTGAGAAAGAAGCACCGATACAAGCATCAAATGTAGCGATTTTCAACTCTGCCACTGGCAAAGCTGATCGCGTTGGTTTCCGCTTTGAAGACGGCAAAAAAGTTCGTTTCTTCAAATCGAACAGTGAACTCGTTAAGTAATTGGAGTAAACGATGGCGAAACTGCATGATAAATACCAAGAGACTGTTGTCGCTGAACTTGCTAAAAAGTTCGGTTATACCAGTGTCATGCAAGTCCCTCGGATTGAGAAAATCACCCTGAACATGGGTGTTGGCGAAGCTGTTGCAGACAAGAAAATCATGGACCATGCTGTCCGTGATATGACTGCAATCGCTGGTCAAAAGCCAGTTGTGACTGTAGCTCGTAAGTCAGTTGCTGGTTTTAAAATCCGTGAAGGCTACCCTATTGGCTGTAAAGTGACCCTACGCGGTGAGCGTATGTGGGAATTCTTAGAGCGTTTAGTCGATATCGCAATCCCACGTATTCGTGACTTCCGTGGCTTAAGCGCTAAAGCGTTTGACGGCCGTGGTAACTACGCAATGGGCGTGCGTGAGCAGATCATCTTCCCAGAAATCGATTACGATAAAATCGATAAGATTCGTGGTATGGATATTGTTATCACTACTACTGCGAAGAATGATGAAGAAGGTCGTGCTTTGTTAGACGCTTTTAACTTCCCATTCAAGAAATAAGGGTAGCGTAATGGCAAAAACATCAATGAAAGCACGTGAAGCTAAACGTGCACAGCTCGTGGCCAAGTACGCTGAAAAGCGTGCGGCTCTTAAGACTATCATTGCAAGTCCAGCTTCTTCTGACGAAGATCGTTGGGATGCGGTTCTTAAGCTGCAAGCTCTACCACGTGATTCCAGCGCTGCGCGTCAACGCAATCGTTGTAATCAAACTGGTCGCCCTCATGGCTTCTTACGTAAATTCGGCTTAAGCCGTATCAAATTACGTGAAGCAACCATGCGTGGTGAAGTTCCTGGCCTGCGTAAGGCCAGCTGGTAAGCACTTGTCACGGAGTAAGCTAATATGAGCATGCAAGATCCTATTGCGGATATGTTAACCCGTATTCGTAACGGCCAAGCTGCTAACCACGTATCAGTGAAGATGCCTTCAGCTAAGTTGAAAGTCGCAATTGCGAAACTACTTAAAGATGAAGGTTATATTGCTGATTACGCCGTAGCAGATGAAGCCAAGCCTGAACTGGAAGTTACTTTAAAGTATTTCCAAGGCCAACCAGTCGTTGAGACTATCCAGCGTGTAAGTCGCCCTGGTCTTCGTATTTACAAAGGTAAAAACGAACTTCCAAAGGTGATGGGCGGTCTGGGTGTCGCAATTGTGTCCACTTCTAAAGGCTTGATGACTGATCGTGCCGCCCGCCTTGCAGGCATGGGTGGCGAGGTTATCTGCTACGTAGCTTAAGGAGCTAGGAATGTCTCGTGTAGCAAAAGCACCAGTATCTATTCCAGCTGGCGTAGAGGTGACCTTGAACGAACAGACCCTTACCGTCAAAGGCGGAAAAGGTAGTCTGACTCGAGTGATCAACAATGCGGTCAATGTTGTTATTGAAGCCGGCGTAGTTAAGTTCCTCCCTGTTGAAGGCGTTGTTAACGCTTGGGCACAGGCTGGTACAACTCGTGCATTAGTAAACAACATGGTTGTTGGTGTATCTCAAGGTTTTGAGCGTAAGTTAAAGTTAGTTGGCGTTGGTTACCGTGCGAAACTCGTCGGTGCTGATATTGACCTTACTTTAGGTTTCTCTCATCCGTTAGTACACAAACTGCCCGCAGGCGTTACTGCAGAGTGCCCTAGCCAAACTGACATCGTCTTACGTGGCGTTGATAAACAGTTAATTGGCCAAGTCGCTGCTGAGATTCGCGGATACCGTCCACCAGAGCCATACAAAGGCAAAGGTGTTCGCTATGACGACGAAGTAGTACGCCGTAAAGAGGCTAAGAAGAAGTAGGTAACGCGATATGGATAAGAAAACATCTCGCTTACGTCGCGCTACTCGCGCTCGTAAGAAGATCCAAGAGCTGGGCGTGAACCGTCTGGTTGTACATCGTACACCGCGTCACATTTATGCTCAGGTGATCAATCCTGAAGCTCAGGTGTTGGCAGCTGCTTCAACCGTAGAAAAAGCGGTTAAAGAGCTACTGAAGAGTACCGGTAACGTAGACGCAGCGAAAGCAGTAGGTAAATTTGTTGCTGAGCGCGCGATCGAAAAAGGCGTAACTTCAGTTGCGTTCGATCGTTCTGGTTTCAAGTATCACGGTCGTGTAGCTGCTTTAGCAGATGCAGCTCGTGAAGCTGGCCTGAAGTTCTAAGGGGTTATAAAATGGCTAAATTAGAAGCTCAGCAAAAAGACGATCTGCAAGAGAAATTAATTGCAGTTAATCGTGTTTCTAAAGTAGTTAAGGGCGGTCGTATCTTTAGCTTCACAGCACTGACAGTAGTGGGTGACGGTAACGGTAAGATTGGCTATGGCTATGGCAAAGCACGTGAAGTTCCAGCCGCGATTCAAAAAGCGATGGAAAAAGCTCGTCGTAACATTGTGACCGTTGAGTTGAATGCAGGTACTCTGCATCACCCAGTTAAAGGTCGTCATACTGGTTCACTTGTGTACATGCAACCTGCATCACAAGGTACTGGTATTATTGCCGGTGGCGCAATGCGTGCCGTATTGGAAGTAGCAGGCGTGCATAACGTTCTGTCAAAAGCATACGGTTCTACTAACCCGATCAACATCGTTCGCGCGACTGTCGATGCTTTGGTGCACATGAAGTCACCTTCGCAAATCGCAGCTAAGCGTGGCCTGAATGTTGACGAAATTCGGGGGTAATGCACCATGGCAACTAAAACTGTAAAAGTTACTCAAACTAAAAGCGGTATCGGTCGTTTACCGAAGCACCGTGCAACCCTAACGGGTCTTGGTTTGCGTCGCATTGGTCATACTGTTGAATTAGAAGATACTCCTTCTGTTCGCGGTATGATCAACAAGGTCTACTACATGGTTAAGGTGGAGGATTAATAGATGCGTTTAAATACTCTATCTCCAGCTGCAGGCTCTAAGCATGCACCAAAGCGTGTAGGCCGTGGTATGGGCTCAGGTCTAGGTAAAACAGCGGGTCGTGGTCATAAAGGCCAAAAGTCTCGCTCTGGTGGCGGTGTACGCCCAGGATTCGAAGGTGGTCAAATGCCACTGAAAATCCGTTTACCTAAATTTGGTTTTACCTCGCGTCGCGCTATGGTAACAGCTGAAGTTCGTGTACTCGAACTGGCAAAAGTTAACGGTGATGTTATCGACTTAAACGCTCTGAAAGATGCGAACGTAATAACTCGCAACATCCAGTTTGCGAAAATTGTTCTTTCAGGTACCATTGAGCGCCCTGTGACTGTTAAAGGTCTGAAGGTAACCAAAGGTGCACGTGCAGCTATTGAAGCTGCCGGCGGTAAGATCGAGGAATAATACGTCGATGGCAAAACCAGGACTTGATTTAAAAAGCGCGAAAGGTGGACTTTCTGAATTGAAAGCTCGCCTCCTGTTCGTGATTGGTGCGATTATCGTCTTTAGAGCCGGTTCGTTTGTGCCAATTCCTGGTATTGACGCAGCTGTATTAGCAGAGCTGTTTGCTCAGCAAAGTGGAACCATCCTTGGCATGTTTAACATGTTCTCGGGTGGTGCCCTTGAGCGTGCCTCTATCTTTGCATTAGGTATTATGCCGTACATTTCGGCATCGATTATCATGCAACTGTTGACTGTCGTACATCCTGCACTCGCTGAATTGAAAAAGGAAGGCGAATCAGGACGTAAGAAAATCAGTCAATATACCAGATGGGGTACCTTAGTGCTGGGTACATTCCAGTCGGTCGGTATTGCAACCGGGTTACCAAACTTAGTGCCAGGCCTTGTGGTCAACATTGGATTTGGATTCTACTTTGTTGCGGTTGTGAGCTTAGTAACAGGAACTATGTTCCTGATGTGGCTAGGTGAGCAAATTACCGAACGTGGTATAGGTAATGGTATCTCGATTTTGATTTTCGCAGGTATTGTTGCTGGATTACCTTCCGCTATCGGCCAAACGGCTGAGCAGGCGCGTCAAGGTGACTTGAATGTGTTAGTATTGTTGTTGCTCGCGGTAATTGTGTTTGCAGTGACTTATTTTGTAGTGTTTGTGGAACGTGGTCAGCGCCGTATCGTCGTTAACTATGCTAAGCGTCAGCAAGGCCGTAAGGTGTTCGCTGCGCAAAGTACCCATCTACCGCTGAAAATAAACATGGCAGGTGTTATTCCGCCAATCTTTGCGTCAAGCATCATTTTGTTTCCTGGAACACTGGCTCAGTGGTTCGGTCAAAATGAGTCCATGTCATGGTTGAGTGATTTTTCACTGGCTGTTTCACCTGGACAACCGCTTTACTCATTATTATATGCAACAGCGATTATCTTTTTCTGTTTCTTCTATACTGCGTTGGTGTTTAACCCACGTGAAACAGCAGATAACTTGAAGAAGAGTGGTGCATTCATCCCTGGGATCCGTCCTGGAGAACAGACTTCGCGTTACATTGATAAAGTTATGACCCGTTTGACATTGGCAGGCGCGTTATACATAACCTTTATCTGCTTAATTCCGGAGTTCATGTTAATTGCGTGGAAAGTACAGTTCTATTTCGGCGGTACTTCACTACTAATTATGGTAGTCGTAATCATGGACTTCATGGCTCAGGTTCAGACGCATATGATGTCTCATCAGTATGAGTCTGTGATGAAGAAAGCTAACCTAGTTAACAAAGCGAATTTAGATCGCTTTGGTCGCTAAGTAGCTTTACGGAGTGATGAAATGAAAGTTCGAGCTTCCGTGAAGAAGATCTGCCGTAACTGCAAGATCGTCAAGCGTAGTGGCGTTGTACGCGTTATCTGTGTTGAACCAAAACACAAACAGCGTCAAGGCTAAAAAGTAATTTGTTCAGCCCATGAATTGGGCTGAACAAAATTTTGTTTGCAAATCTGTCGACTGTCGAGTATCCTTTCGGGCTTTTCGCAGTTGGCCTTTAACTTTAAGGAGTGCATAGTGGCCCGTATCGCTGGCATTAACATTCCTGATCAAAAGCATACAGTCATCGCATTGACTGCAATTTTCGGCATCGGCCGTACTCGCGCTAGAGCAATCTGCGCGGCTACAGCAATCGCTGAAACTGCTAAGATCAAGGAATTGAGCGAAGCTCAAATAGACACACTACGCGAAGAAGTCGCCAAATACCTAGTAGAAGGTGACTTACGTCGTGAGATTTCAATGAACATCAAGCGTCTTATGGATCTTGGTTGTTATCGTGGTCTCCGCCATCGCCGTAGCCTGCCTCTCCGTGGGCAACGTACTAAGACCAATGCGCGTACGCGTAAAGGTCCACGTAAACCTATTAGAAAGTAACGGGAAGGTAAAGCAATGGCTAAAGTTCCGTCACGTTCTCCGCGTAAGCGCGTACGTAAACAGGTTGCAGATGGCATGGCTCATATCCATGCTTCTTTCAACAACACTATTGTCACCATTACAGATCGTCAAGGTAATGCGTTGTCATGGGCTACTTCAGGTGGTTCAGGTTTCCGTGGTTCACGTAAATCTACTCCATTTGCTGCACAGGTGGCTGCTGAGCGTGCAGGTGCTGCTGCTCAAGACTACGGTTTAAAAAACCTTGAAGTGTTTGTGAAGGGTCCAGGTCCAGGTCGTGAGTCAGCCATTCGTGCGCTGAACGCTGTTGGTTATAAAATTACCAACATTACCGATGTGACGCCGATCCCTCATAATGGTTGTCGTCCTCCTAAAAAGCGTCGTGTATAACGCCGTTTCATTAGGATAGTTGGAGAAAGATCATGGCAAGATACTTGGGTCCCAAGCTCAAGCTCAGCCGCCGAGAAGGTACAGACCTTTTCTTAAAAAGCGGTGTGAGAGCAATCGATTCAAAGTGTAAACTGGAAACTGCACCTGGACAACATGGCGCTCGTAAGCCACGTTTGTCAGAGTACGGTACTCAGTTACGCGAAAAACAAAAAGTTCGTCGTATTTACGGTGTGTTAGAAAAACAATTCCGTAACTATTACAAAGATGCTGCACGTACTAAAGGCAACACAGGTGAAAACCTGCTTCAGCTTTTAGAAACCCGTCTTGATAACGTTGTTTATCGTATGGGCTTCGGTGCAACTCGTGCAGAATCACGTCAGCTAGTAAGCCATAAATCTATTATGGTTAACGGTCGTGTTGTTAACATTCCATCATTCAAAGTGTCTGCGAATGATGTTGTGAGCATCCGCGAGAAGTCACGTACTCAAGCTCGTATTAAAGCGGCTTTAGAAGTGGCAGCTCAACGCGAGAAGCCTACATGGGTTGAAGTCGACAACGCGAAAATGGAAGGTGCTTTCAAGCGCGTTCCAGAACGTAGCGATTTGTCTGCGGAAATTAACGAACAGCTGATCGTCGAGCTTTACTCTAAGTAAGGCTAACAAACAAGAGAGGACACAATGCAGGGTTCTGTTACAGAATTTCTTAAACCGCGTCTCGTTGATATCGAGCAGGTTAACTCAACACGTGCCAAGGTTACATTGGAACCACTTGAGCGTGGTTTCGGCCACACTTTAGGTAACGCGTTGCGTCGCATCCTATTGTCGTCTATGCCCGGCTGCGCGGTTACCGAAGTCGAGATTGACGGTGTACTGCACGAATACAGCAGTAAGGAAGGCGTTCAAGAAGATATCCTTGAGATCTTGTTAAACCTGAAAGGGTTAGCAGTGACCATCGAGGGTAAAGACGAGGCGATGCTTACGTTGAGCAAGTCCGGCGCAGGCCCTGTCATCGCAGCAGATATCACGCATGATGGTGATGTCACTATCGTGAATCCTGATCATATTATCTGTCATCTGACAGGTAACAATGATATCAGCATGCGTATTCGCGTTGAGCGTGGTCGTGGTTATGTACCAGCATCTGCTCGTGCACAGACCGAAGACGATGATCGCCCAATCGGCCGCTTGCTGGTTGATGCTTCTTTCTCGCCAGTTGCACGTATTGCCTACAATGTAGAAGCAGCACGTGTAGAACAGCGTACTGACTTAGATAAACTCGTTATCGATATGACCACAAACGGTACTATCGATCCTGAGGAAGCTATCCGTCGTTCTGCAACTATTCTGGCTGAACAGCTAGATGCGTTTGTAGAGTTACGTGACGTGACTGAGCCAGAGCTGAAAGAAGAGAAACCGGAATTCGATCCGATTCTGCTGCGTCCTGTCGACGATTTAGAGCTAACTGTACGTTCGGCTAACTGCTTGAAAGCCGAAGCGATTCATTACATCGGAGATCTGGTACAGCGTACTGAAGTTGAGTTGCTGAAAACCCCGAACTTAGGTAAGAAATCTCTTACTGAAATTAAGGATGTTTTAGCTTCTCGCGGACTGTCGTTAGGTATGCGTTTGGAAAACTGGCCTCCAGCTAGTTTAGCAGACGACCTATAAGTCTCAGGTTTGTACAGATTTAGGTTATAAGGATTAGGTCATGCGCCATCGTAAGAGTGGTCGTCAACTAAACCGTAACAGCAGTCATCGCCAAGCCATGTTTCGCAACATGGCCGGTTCACTAGTTCGTCATGAGATCATCAAGACAACTGTGGCTAAAGCGAAAGAACTGCGTCGCGTAGTTGAGCCTCTGATAACACTTGCTAAGAGTGACAGCGTTGCAAACCGTCGTTTAGCGTTTGCACGTACTCGCGACGCTGAAGTCGTTGGTAAGTTATTTACTGAGTTGGGTCCACGTTACCAGGAACGTCCTGGTGGCTATACCCGTATCCTTAAGTGCGGTTTACGTGCTGGTGATAAAGCCCCTATGGCTTACATCGAGCTAGTTGGTCGCCCAGAAGCTGCTCAAGCTGTTGATGTTGAAGCTGCTGAGTAATTAAGGTTACACTTTTAAAAAGCCGGGCATTAGCCCGGCTTTTTTATGCCTTTTTGACTATTTCACCCAAAGTGTGGTTTTCTCGATTTCTTTTGGGAGGACGATATTCCATTTAGCTAAGCCTTTCTGGCTAAACATGTATTTTCCAAGATCATCTGTTACTGGGAAAATATTTTCGGGTTTCTCGCCGCCGAGTATTTTTGTCGCCATATTCGCTGCAATCTTGCCATGATGATAGCCATCGAGAACATAGCCACCAATATTACCTTCAGCAGAGACACTAAATCCCCAAAACCCAAAATTCGGTACCGGAGTATGTTCAGATATCCATTTTAGGAGCTGATCTGCATCTACCGAGCGATTATCTGCATCTCTAACCGTGTGGTATAGCGCCACGACTATAGCGTTATAACCCTGTTCCTTCGCGGTCAATACATTCCGCTGCCAATCTGTTAGCTGTGACAATTGCACTAAATTAACTTCGATATCGCCTAACATGCTTGAGTGTTGTTTACTGATGTATTCAGCCGCTGAGTCAGAGGTGACTCCTTGGTCGAATAGAACTAAGATTTTTCTATGCACAGTTTGCGGTAGTAAACGTTGAATGAGCAGTAGTGAACGTCGTAGTAGTGGTCTCTCAATGACGCCTGTGAAGCGTTTGTGTTCATTGAGATGATATTCTCTAGGATTCATATTCACCCCTAAATAGACTACTGGGATTAGGCTGTCATTTAGGCGCTGGTGTAAGAGATTAACCGCATTATCATCGGCGAGAATAACCAATTGAGGTGCTTGTTGTTGAATGTATTTCCATGCTAAGTCAGCCCGTTCAGCAAATTGCTCTTGGGGTAAGCGTTTGGTATCCATCTCGAAATAACTAACATCATGGTGAGGGCTGAGCGTGTCATAAATCGCTTGATAGTATTCTTGGTCCCATTGATAGCTATGATGGTAGCTTTCGATAACAACAACTTTAGCAGCATTGGCTTCATGAGAGAGGCCTACCAAGCAGATAATTAGGAAGCTTAGAATGTGTTGCAAACTAGAGTTCAGTTGTCTCATTTGAATCATATGCAGTCTTAGGTATTGGCGCTGCCTAGAGTATAGTCCACCTTTAATTGTGCATATTCAGATAATAAAAAAGCCTCACTAGTTATTAAGCTAGGAGGCTTAGTTTGTACGCTATTGCTGATCCATCAATAACCTACTTAGTATCAGGTGCCTTTTGCTGGCTATAATCTAACTTTTCGTGCTTTTGGCCCATGGCTTCAGCGACTTCTGGTGGCATGTAGTTTTCATCATGCTTGGCGAGTACTTCAGTTGCTTCTAGTTTGCCATCAGCACCCAGTACACCCTGAGCAACTATGCCTTGTCCTTCACGGAAAAGATCGGGTAATAAGTCGTCATAAGTGACCAGTACTTCGCCGCCGAGGGAGTCATGCACTGCAAATTCGACATGCAAGCTTTTGGGATCTCGCACCATCGAACCTACCGTCACCATTCCGCCGACACGAATACGTTGGCCAATTTCAGGTTTTACGCCAGTGTCTGTCTTGCCGTGGACAATTTCAGACGGAGTATAGAATAAGTTCAAGTTGGAGTTCAGCGCATAGAGCAAAAGCGAAGTAATCGCAGCAACGCCACCGATTAATGCTACAGCTAATGTCAGTCTTTTTTTGCGTCTTGGGTTCACGATTTAGTACTCCTAGTTTCTTTTAGGCGTTCTTCTCTATCCATCTTCTTCGCGATATCAATTAACACCTTACGCTTTTGGCGTGCGCTGGTAATGATGAGCGTAGAGAGGCTGAAGAAGGTCACTCCGTAGGATAGCCATACATAGAATGCATAGCCGCCCATATTAAAAAAATCACTGATTGAATCGAATTGCATCATTTGACCTCCTCCGCTTTAGCTAGTTCACGGACCCAAGGGCGCATGCCATTTCTTGCTAAAATTTCTGATCTAAAGCGAACAATAGTGATAGCGCCAATCATAAGACCGAAGCCCAGTATGTTAATTAGCAGTGGATAAAGCATTTCCGTCGACATAGTCGATTTCTCGGTAATGCGTATTGTCGACGGTTGATGTAATGAGCTCCACCATTCAACTGAGTATTTGATGATGGGAATATTGATCACACCAACGATCGCTAAGATCCCTGCTGCACGCGCTGCGAGCACTTTATCCTCAAATGAGGCATAGAGCGAGATCACACCTAGATATAGGAATAGTAATACCAGCTCTGAAGTTAAGCGTGCATCCCATACCCACCAAGCACCCCACATAGGTTTACCCCATGCCGCTCCGGTAAAGAGTGCGATAAAGGTGATCACTGCGCCGATAGGCGCAATAGATGCTGCAGCCCAGTCGGCAAGTTTTATCTGCCAAACTAGACCGATAAAGGCTGCGGTTGCCATACCCATATAAGCCGCCATTGACATAGACGCGGCAGGAACATGGATAAAGATAATACGGTAGCTATCACCCTGCTGGTAATCCGTCGGCGCGAAGACGAGTCCCCATGTAGTGCCAACAGCAATCAATAGACCGGCTAAGATCGCAAACCATGGAAATAACGTTCCTGATAATTTATATGCGCGTTCAGGATCCGCGTAAGGGTGTAACCATTTCCACATTTTAGTTAGTACTCACTCGCAGAGATGCACCAATTGCAAAAGGTGCTAAGGTTAACGATCCGACCAGCATAGCGCCTATTATAGCGAGCTGACCATCATAGGGTAAATTCATTCCTGCCGCGTCTATGGCACTCGTTGCAAAAATGAGTACTGGGATATATAGGGGCAAAATAAGTAAGCTGAGTAATACGCCGCCTTTCCTTAGACCGACGGTTAATGCCACACCAATAGCACCTAACAGCGACAATACTGGCGTGCCTAGCGCAAGCGTCGAAATTAACGCACCGTAGCTGTTGCCATCTAGATTGAGTAATACCGCTAACAGTGGTGCGATAATAATCAGTGGCACACCAGTTAAAATCCAGTGGGCTAACACTTTAGCTAATACGAGAATGGCTAATGGCTGCGGACTTAATAGCATTTGTTCTAAGCTACCATCACTAAAGTCGGCTTTGAAAAGCCTTTCAAGTGACAACATTGATGCTAATAATGCGGCTACCCAAATTATCCCCGGTGCCACACGTGCTAACATTTGCGGCTCTGGTCCAATTCCCAGCGGAAACAAGGTAACGACCATAATAAAAAATAGCAGTGGGTTAAAAATGTCGCCGCGGTGGCGAATAGCAATTTTAAGATCTCGCTGCAGCAAGGTGAAAAATGCTTGGGTAAAACTGATGCCTCTTTTCATTGAGCCTGACCTTATATGAAGCGATAATCGAGACGAATTTTACGAAGCCTATCATCTGTGATAATGCCCATATCTTGGTGAGTTGTGAGGATCACACAACCACCATTATCCGCATGCTGAATAAATAACTGCTCCAGTTCTTCGACGCCTTTTTTATCAATTGCAGTAAAAGGTTCGTCAAGGATCCAAATTTTACAGTTGCTATGCCACAATCTTGATAGCGCTGTTCTGCGATGCTGGCCTGCGGATAAATGCCCCGCGAGAGCTTCTTCAAAGCCCGTTAAATTGACTTTTGCTAAAATCTCTGACGTATCAAAGTCATCATAACCACTGATTCTTAAATTGAAATTAAGGTTTTCTTCGGCAGTCAGCTCGCATTTCACGCCAGCTAAATGGCCTAAATACAAGAGGTCTTCATTGTATTCATCGCGGCAACGGTTTATGTCTTCATTAATGTAAAAAGTTTGTCCGGCATAGGGGCGAGAAAGGCCCGCCAATATGCGTAATAAACTGGTCTTTCCTGCGCCGTTAGGGCCTTCAATCTGAACAATGTCACCGGCATTTATATCAAAACTTAACTCATCAAAAAGGATACGTTCTTCGCGGATACAGGTCAGCTTGCTGGCTGACACTAATGTGGTTTCTTTAGTTATATTTGTCACTGAACCCTCTATCTCAAGCCGGAAGGAAACACAAGTCATTCTAACACAAACGTTATTGGGGGTTTACTCTTGGTTTGCACTAGATGTCAGCAATATGATGTGGTTCCAATAACCGCAATATTTATCGAACTTTTTTACGACTTGCTAATATATTAACGAATTTGTCATCCTTGTCGCCTGATTCATTTTGTGTTGAGATTCTAATCACAAAAAGATGAGATTTCTTGAAGTTTGTAGTAATCTTAGTCGGCTATAATGAGTCTGCCTAAGTAAGGGCGGCGCCGAGCTTTGTACGTATTTGCATTAGGAACATTGAACATGAAAAAACTGTTAGCAATGACTGCTGTCGCTGCTTTGACTATGTCAGTTAACGCTTCAGCTCAAGATGCTGAGGCTATTTATAATAAGGCATGTACCGTATGCCACAGCATGGGTGTTGCTGGTGCTCCAAAAGTGCACAACGCTGCAGAATGGGAACCACGCTTAGCTAAGGGTGTTGACGCTCTAGTGAAGAGTGTGAAAACCGGTCTGAATGCTATGCCACCAGGCGGTATGTGTACTGATTGTACTGATGATGATTACAAAGCTGCTATCAAATTTATGTCTACAGCTAAGTAATTCTTCAGATATAAAAAAACCGGCGAAAGCCGGTTTTTTTATATCTGCAATTAACTGCGATTTATTGCACTTGAGTATCAAGTACTAGGTTCGCTGTATCGCCTACGGCGACTTTACTGATCTTGCCTTGAATATCACCCGTTTGCGGTTTGATATTACCTTGTTTAGACAGTACAGCAATCACTTCCACATTGGCTGCATCGCTTAACTTTACATCACCACCCATACCGCTGCTGTCATCTAATGTCACTGTAATCGGGAAAGACTTAGCACTGACTTTGGTTGCAGCTAATGGGACTTTAGGTCCTTCAGTTGCACGGGCAAAGATGAAAATGGTGTCTTCTGGACTGGCTTTAGCCGCAAGTTCTGCAGAGATAGATATAGTGACATTGACAGATTTAGCACTCGCTTTGACTTGCTTATGTGCATCATCATTTGGCATGCCAGCGGTTTCCGACTGCATGCGTAAGTTAGCGGTTTCGATTGCATTCATAAGAGCTGCACGATCAACGTCGGCACGACCGCTATCTAAAATCGTTTGCCAAGAGGTGATGGCTTTCTTGTAGTCAGCAGTAAAGAAAGCATCCATACCCACGAGCAGTAGCGTTGAAGGATCTTGGGCATCCATAGCTAAGGACTCATCGATAAGAGCTTGGATTTGCGGTGTCATTTGTTGACCCGCTTTGTAATACATCGCCGTTGCTTTTGGACCGAGCAATTCTGCATGCTTTCCGACTAATTCGATTACTTTATCGAAAGCCGCAATCGCTTTATCATATTGGTTTGCTGATACATAAGCATGACCTAAGCTAAACCACAGTTGGCTGTTTTCTGGCTCGGCTTTAACTTGAGCTTCCATCATCTGCACGCGTTGCATCATGATTTGAGCCGTATCCATTCCTGCATGTGGATTCGCAGGTTGTTGAGCACTATCAATATTCTCGAAGGCACCTAAGTGTTGATAGAGATAGCCTGAGATGACAATCAAACAAACTGACATGATCGACGGCCACAGAATCGTCTTTGGCTTTATTTGGTTGACCAGTGAATCGTCGTTCGCTTGTTTGATGTCTTGGAGTAGACTGATTTCCAGTTCTTTCTTCAATGCATCAAATTCGGCTTGATCGAGTAGCTCTTCACTTAATTCTTTTTCAAGAACGCCTAAGCGCTCATTGAACAATTCAAGGTTCGTTTGTTTACGAACTCCAGCTTCTTCCGTTTTCAGCAATTTTTGCTGTCTGAAGTGCGGGATCCAAATCAGCATCAGGCCGACTAACATAACAAGCGCAATAAAAATCCAAAATGTCGTCATTGTTTCTATATTCACTTTAGTTTGCAGAAAGCGGAGTAACCGCTAGGCTTGGAAGCAAGATTATACGTAAAGATTGTTCATTGAACAGTAATATAAGGTAATCCCAGTGCTGAAAGCTTATAGTTGGGCACTGGTTCACAAATTGATTCTTCTTGTAAATTTTGTATGAAACTTAAGTGTCATTTGTCGGTCACATGCAGAACTGAGCCTCTTCCGTGACTTTCATCGACCTCTAAAATTGAGAATGAGACAAGTAACCCAGTTTTGTACGAAAGAGGCAGACAGGAACAATAGCAAATACTAAAATGAGCAAAATTTCGTGCATTTGCGTGAATAGCATGTTGTGCGTTGAGATAGAGTCTTTCTAAATCAACATATTATTGAAGACTGAGGAAAACCCATGATCCCAGAACTTGGACACTTTGCGTTGATAATAGGGGTGGCTTTTGCCTTCTTATTAATCAGCGTCCCCCTAATAGGTGTTGCCAGAAAAGACCAATACCTTGTTAGGTACGCTTGGCCATTAACGTACGGAATGTTCTTTTTTATTACCTTATCTGTTGTCGTGCTGGCTTATAGTTTTGCCGTCGATGATTTCTCGGTCGCCTATGTGGCACATCATTCAAATTCTCAGTTACCTATCTTCTTTAAGATCTCGGCCGTATGGGGCGGTCATGAAGGGTCACTGTTATTTTGGGTGTTTGCTTTATCAACTTGGGCGGCTGCGGTTGCCTTGTTTAGCAAAGGTTTAGAAGAAGTGTTTACTGCCCGTGTGCTGGCAGTATTGGCTCTTATTGTGATTGGCTTTAGTTTGTTTATGCTACTCACATCTAGCCCATTTGAACGTTTATTCCCGATCCCAGCCGAAGGTCGTGACTTAAATCCAATGCTGCAGGACGTGGGATTAATCTTCCATCCTCCTATGTTGTACTTGGGTTATGTGGGCTTCTCTGTAAGCTTTGCATTTGCGATTGCTGCGCTGATGAGCGGCCGTCTCGATTCTGCATGGGCTCGTTGGACTCGTCCATGGACATTGGCTGCTTGGACCTTCCTTACGGGCGGTATCGCACTAGGATCTTGGTGGGCTTATTATGAATTAGGCTGGGGCGGTTGGTGGTTCTGGGATCCTGTTGAGAACGCCTCTTTTATGCCTTGGTTAGTGGGTACTGCGCTTGTTCACTCTTTGATTGTGACTGAGAAACGCGGCGCCTTCCGTAACTGGACTGTATTACTGTCTATTTTTGCTTTCTCTTTAAGTTTGCTTGGTACCTTTATTGTTCGCTCAGGTGTATTAACCTCAGTGCATTCATTCGCAGCCGATCCAAGCCGCGGTATGTTCATTCTGTTGTTACTTGGTTTAGCGGTTGGCGGTTCATTAACACTGTTTGCTTTACGTGCTAGTGAAATGAGTAGTCCAGCCCGTTTCGAACTTAAGTCTAAAGAAACTATGCTCTTAGTGTGTAATGTGCTACTGACGGTTGCCGCAGGTACGGTACTATTGGGTACATTATATCCATTGCTCATCGACGCGCTTGGCATGGGTAAAATCTCTGTTGGACCCCCATACTTTAATGCGGTGTTCGTGCCTATCGTATTAGTGCTATTTGGCTTTATGGGTATTGGTCCAATTATTCGTTGGAAAAAATCGAAAGCGGGCGAGCTTAAGCGTCAGCTATTGATCCCAGCAATGATTGCTGCTGCTATCGGTATTGTGACTCCTTTTATCGTCGATGGTGCATTCAATATTTGGGTTGCCTTTGGTATTGCTGCCGCGGCTTGGATTATTCTGGCTACCGCAAGAGCGGCCTATAACATGGTCAAGTCGAAAGAAGGTGATATCAGCATCAGCCGCATGGGCCGTAGTCAGCTTGGTATGATCTTTGCGCATCTCGGTATTGCCGTTTCTGTGATTGGTGCCACTATGGTGTCAAATTACTCGATTGAGAAAAGTGTTCGTATGGGACCTGGTGTAAGCCAAGAACTTGCCGGTTATACTTTTAAGTATCTCGAGACCAAAAACGTAGTGGGTCCTAACTACACTGCACAGCAGGGACAGATAGAGATCTACAAGGGCGATGAGCTACTGACATTACTAAAACCAGATCGTCGTCAATATAATGTGCGAACTATGGATATGACAGAAGCCGGTATTGACTGGGGTCTATTCCGTGACTTGTACGTAACTATGGGTGACCCTATTACCAGCACTGAATTTGCGGTTCGTTTAAACTATAAGCCGTTCGTGCGTTGGTTGTGGTTTGGGGCAATTTTCATGATGATAGGTGGATTCTTCGCTGCATCGGATAAACGTTACCGTGCGAAAGTCACTGCAGCCGTCGCGCCTTTGGCCGAAAAGGCAAAATTGGCAACGGCTCAATAATTGGGGAATGTATGAAGAAGTTGGTTCTGTTTATCCCATTGGTCATATTTCTCGCCATGGGGGTGTTTCTCTATAAAGGGTTATTTCTGAATCCGCAGCAATTGGATTCAGCACTGGAAGGGAAGCCTATTCCGGCTTTCCAACTGGAACGACTAGAAACACCGGCTGAGATCATAACGAATGAGCAATTAAAAGGTAAGGTATCATTACTTAACGTATGGGCGACGTGGTGTCCATCTTGTAAATATGAGCATCCTTTCTTAGTGATGCTAAAACGTAAAAATCTTCTGCCAATTTACGGGATCAACTATCGTGATGAGCGTGTTCCTGCGTTAGAAGAGTTAAAACGTCAGGGCGATCCCTACAACGTTAATATTTATGATAAAGATGGGCGTTTAGGATTAGATCTTGGCGTTTATGGTGCTCCAGAGAGTTTTATTGTTGATCACAACGGTATTATCCGTTTCCGTTATGCAGGTCCAATTGACCAACGTGTATGGAGTGAAACCCTTTACCCTATGATCCAACAATTACAAGCTGAAGCAGCGAAGGATGGCGCAGCATGAGAACGCTGATAAAAATCATAGGTGGTCTAGTGCTGATGTTCAGCATGACGACCGCTGTCATGGCAACACCAGTTGATACTTACGAATTCAAGTCACCTGAAAATCAAAAGCGCGGTTTGTCTTTGGCCCATGAACTACGTTGTCCACAGTGTCAAAACCAAAATTTGATTGACTCCAATTCACCCGTTGCTCGAGATCTGCGTCTTGAGGTATTCAAGATGGTTGACGAAGGAAAAGGGGATGATGAGATCATCGAGTTTATGACCAGTCGTTATGGTGAGTTTGTTCTCTATAAACCTAAGATGGAAACCAAGACCTACATTCTCTGGTTAGGTCCTATTGGTTTATTACTTCTGGGTCTAGTGATTGGATTTATCTTCATTCGTAAGCAACGTATTGGCGGTAATGTGCCGAACGAAATTAGCGCAGAAGATCAGCGCGAGTTAGATACCTTGCTAAAGCGCAATACAAAATGAAGCATAAAGTCATAACGGCATTCATGTTGTCATCCATTCTTTCGGTATTTGTTGCTGGGGTCGCGCATGCGTACCCTGGTATGCAGCAAACGGCTAAACCGATGGAATCAACGGTTGATTTGATCAATGTACTGCCAAAGACTTTTCCTATTGAGCCTGTTGCCTTTAATGATGTCGATGGTAAAGCTATCGACTTCAGCCAATTTAAAGGCAAGATCATTATGGTTAACATATGGGCGACTTGGTGTCCGCCATGTGTCAGAGAGTTGCCTGCAATCGAAAGGTTAGCAACTAAGTTCAAGACTGAAGATTTTGTCGTACTGCCTATCTCTATTGATGCAGAAGGTAAGCAGCAGGTTCAGCCGTTCTTAAGTTCATTGGGTATGGCGAATTTTAACTCTTACTACGATCAACCACAAAGTCTTGGGAACGTTTTTCCGCTCGACACGATTCCTGCGACCTTTATTCTTGATCAACAGGGTCAATTAATTGCCTTTGTTCGATCCTATGTTGATTGGGATGACGTAAAAGCCGTCTCGTTAATCCAAGGTTTTATCGATAAAGGCAGCAAAAAGCCCAATTAATGGGCACTTTGCATGTAAAATAATCGCCATTGTTTAAAAGATCGCCATGCGATCTTTTTTCATTTAAAAAGCCCTTGCACAAAAAGTTTCACTGCCTATAATGCGCATCCACTGACACGGCAGACAGCGAAAGCTAGCTGACGAGTTAGGTTGAATTAAGCAGGTTACTCTCCGTTGAGAATGGCACTTAATTCAATCGCAGCAAGAAGTTGTAAAAAACTCCTTGACGCGAAACGGGAAATGCGTAGAATACGCAGCCCTAGCCAACTGGAAGCGTTCGACGCTCAGTGTGGTACTCACCTTCTCTTATGAGGTTGAGTTGCTCTTTAACAAGATAAAACAAGAAATCTGTGTGGACACTCACAGGTGTTGAGTTAATCGAAACTGCTTAGCCTTCGGGTTGGCAGTCAAAAATTTAAATCAATGTAACAATGAGTGTTCATAGTAATATGTACAGTTTGTTTCTTTAGCTAGAAACAAAAAATCAGAATTCATTGAGCCGCTGAAGTCGCAAGACGGAAGCAACAAAACTTTAATTGAAGAGTTTGATCATGGCTCAGATTGAACGCTGGCGGCAGGCCTAACACATGCAAGTCGAGCGGCAGCACAAGGGAGTTTACTTCTGAGGTGGCGAGCGGCGGACGGGTGAGTAATGCCTAGGGATCTGCCCAGTCGAGGGGGATAACAGTTGGAAACGACTGCTAATACCGCATACGCCCTACGGGGGAAAGGAGGGGACCTTCGGGCCT
>NZ_JAKKSE010000034.1:0-35697 GCF_025653595.1 Shewanella sp. SM95 | reverse complement strand
CACCAAAGCCCTAGCCTAAACCGCTAGGGCTTTGGTGTTTATACGCTCCGCGAAAACTTATCTCGATGTCAACCCGCCGCTAAGCGGACTCCCCAGCTACGAAGACAAGCTTCTTCGCGTTCAATCATGGCTAAATACTCCGTATTTATAGCGCGATGATTTCACCCCCATGTGAGAGTAGGTCATCGCCAAGCGCCTAATTATCTCATTGAGATGTAACGAAGCCAGCTGAATAAGCTGGCTTTTTTGATTTTGTAATCTGTAACATTATTTGCACTAATAGCAATGCTGCCTACTGTAAGTATTGCTATTAGCTTTGTTGGCTAGTCTTTTCTTCCCCTCAATACACAAGCTTTGCTTCCAGATTTTTCACTATTAATCGATAAAAAAAGCAGCCAGAAGGCTGCTTTGAGGTGGTACTTTCGCATTAGGTTGCTTAAGCTTCTTTAAGCCACTGGGCAGCACGTTTAGCAAAGTAAGTTAAAATACCGTCTGCGCCTGCGCGTTTAAAGCAGAGTAGGGACTCCATGACGATGGCCTTTTCGGCTAACCATCCATTCTGGATTGCTGCCATATGCATGGCGTATTCACCACTGACTTGATAGGCGAATGTTGGCACTGCAAGTTCAGTTTTAACGCGATGCACTATATCTAAATACGGCATACCTGGCTTAACCATCACCATATCGGCTCCTTCTTGGATATCGAGTGCGACTTCATGCAAAGCTTCGTCACTGTTCGCTGGATCCATTTGATAGCTATGCTTATTGCCACCTTTGAGGTTACCTGCTGAGCCTACGGCATCACGGAATGGACCGTAGTAGTTTGAAGAGTATTTTGCCGAGTAAGCCATGATTTGGGTGTTGACGTGCCCTGCCGCTTCTAATGCTTGGCGAATCGCGCCAATACGGCCATCCATCATGTCCGATGGTGCAATGATGTCAGCTCCAGCATCGGCGTGTGACAGTGCTTGCTTCACTAAAATCTCGGTGGTGATATCGTTAAGGATATAACCCGTTTCGTCTATGATGCCGTCTTGACCGTGAGTGGTGAAAGGATCTAGTGCCACGTCAGTCATGATGCCTAGCTGTGGAAAGTTTTTTTTGAGCTCGCGCACTGCACGTTGCACTAGGGCATCTGCGTTATAGGCTTCTTCTGCCATTAATGTTTTTTTCTCTGCAGGTGTCACAGGGAAAAGTGCGATTAATGGGATACCTAACTCAACCAGTTCTTCAGCTTCTTTCAGTAGCAAGTCTATCGAGTAGCGTTCAACACCGGGCATAGAGGCTATTTTTTCACTGCGATTAGTGCCTTCTAGAATAAACATTGGGTAAATCAAGTCATTGACCGTTAGATGATTTTCGGCCATGAGGCGACGGCTAAAATCATGTTTACGCATGCGGCGCATTCTACGCTGAGGGAAGGCACTGGTAATGATATTCACATTTGACTCCTAATTAGGTACTGGTCTTGCTTGATCCGACAAATACAAGCTGACTTGATTACGCCCACCGTTTTTTGCTTGGTAGAGGGCTTTATCTGCTTGTTCTAGTAATTTAGTACTGTGTTGATCGTGGGTCACTATATCGGCACTGACTCCGATACTGATAGTCAAAGGTATCGCTTCACCTTCCCATTCAAAATGAATAGAGGCAACAGCGTCTCTTATTGTTTCAGCAACTTGGAGTGCACCTTCTGCAGTTGTATTAGGAAGGATGATAGCAAATTCCTCCCCCCCAAAACGTGACACTAGATCCGTTGGCCGTTTTAAATGCTGCTGTAATGTTTGAGCTATTGTACGTAATGCTTGATCGCCTGCAAGATGACCGAATCTGTCGTTGATCAGCTTGAAGCGATCAATATCAAGCATTAACAGTGCTATGGGTGTTTCTTGCCTGCGACTGATCCGGCTTTCAGCGATTAAACGTTTATCAAAGGCACTGCGGTTTTTGACCCCAGTTAAACTGTCGATAGTGCTTTGTTCGGTGAGCTTTTGATTCACCTCATGCAATTCTCTGAGGGTGATTTCCAGTTCTAAAGTACGCTCTTGCACCATTTGTTCGAGTTTCTCATTGCTCTCGGCTTCCGCTTTTAGGGCTTCTTCCCGCGCACTACGAATTTTCTGTGCTTGCTTTAAGGCTTCTTGCTGGATACGTAGTTTAGCTTTGCGCTCATCGTTATAGCGGATGGCGAGCACCAGAGACATAAAGATGATTTCAAATGTCAGGCCGAGCATGACAGGGGTTTGCGGTTTTAAATTGAGGTCAATCACGCTGAGATATAGCAAGCTACTGATGCAAGCGCCTGTCAGCATACTCACCCAGCCAATAGTGTACATACGTGCCAGTTTATGGCCATTGATAGCCTGAGTAATGGCAAAGACCATGAGGACCAAGCTGAGTACAGCAACTGAAATGATCTCAATATATAACGCTGTACCATATTGGATGAAAGGTGTGGCGAGTCCAACACAGAGGATATACACAGCACTATAGCGACAAGTGAGTAACATACGGCGGTTTAAATATTTGAGCTGTAATATTTTTTCAGTAAACATTAACGCAAATGCCATAACGATTGGCAGTAAAAACGGCACCATAACTTGCTGTAATAGCGGCCAGTCTGGCCAGAGGAATCGGAAGGCAAAACCGTTAATCGTGGCAACGAGTAAGGTCATGCTAAGTACATAGCCAGAGTAATAGCTGTAGCTGAATGAGCCCGATGCTATGGCGATAAAAAGACTAAAAATGCCGATTGCGGCAAGTACACCAAGTTGGAATCCATGCTCAACGGCGGTAGATTCGGCAATTTGAGCTAAGTCATTAGAAGACCATAGGTTTAATGGTACTGCAGCACTACCTTCAGTTTGAATATGCAGATAGAAAGTATGGGAGTCATCTGTGTTGATCTTGAAAGGATATAGGAAAATATTGCTCAAGAATGGTCGATCCTCATAGGGGAATATATCACCCATCAGAACAGTATTCATGAGTTTATTATTGACTAAATGGTAGATAGTTACCTTGTCTAACAAAGGGTTATCTAGCGCTAAAATGCGCGAAAGTGTTTCGTCAGGGCTGGTTAAGCTGAAACTGAGCCAAAAATCATGGCCGCTGAGTTTTTGAATGTCTTTATTGGTAAAGTTATGCCAATCAGTTTTTGGCAAAGCTTGTATTTCGGCCAGTTCTTTTGCTGGTGTAGGGTGGCTGACCATTAACCAAGGCGTAAGGTTTAAAGGCGTCGTGGTTGACTCGTCAATGCTTAATAGGGTTGCCAAGGCCTGTGTTGGGCATATCCATAGCCACAGCAAGAGTATGAGTGGCATGTTTTTGTTAAGCATGGACTCGATCCAAATTAAAAAACGCTAAGCTATTTTGGTAGCAACGTTTTGCAAACTCATCCGCATTTTCTCCGCGTAGGTTTGCAATATAATTTGCGATATAAGGAAGGTATTCGGGCTTGTTTTTGCTCGATTTAGGTTTGGGCCGCATACTACGGGGGAGTAGGTAAGGGCTATCTGTCTCGATTAAAATGCGATTCTGCGGAATAAAGGGAACGAGTTGCGCTAGTTCTTGGCCGCGTCTTTCATCGCAGACCCAACCTGTTATGCCTAAGTGTAAATCTAGGTCAATATAGGCTTCCATCTGTGCGTGAGTGCCTGTGAAACAATGTAAAAGCGCACCATTAAGATGGGGGCGATATTCACGCAGGATTGCGATAAAGTCTTCGTGGGCATCGCGCTCGTGCATCAGTACTGGCATTTGAAGTTCAATCGCCAATTCTAGTTGCGCAATAAAAGCTTGGCGCTGGATAGGTCTCGGGGAGAAATCACGATTGTAGTCTAAACCACATTCGCCAACGGCAACCACTTGCGGTGCATGGCAGAGTTCAGCTTGTCGAGCGTTTGAGTCGGCATGCCAACCACTGGCATGGTGGGGATGCACACCAGCAGTGCAGTAAAGTTGATTAGGATATTGCTCGCATACAGCAATGGCTGCCGCACTTTCAGTTAAATCGCTGCCAATAACAATTAACGGCGAAACCCCTTGGTCCGCCGCCGCTTGTATTATCGATACAGTATCTTGTTCGAGTGCGCTGCCAAGTAAATTGACAGCGATATCTATGTATGAGGGCATTATTTTAGGCGTTTTACCCGAACCTTGGCATTGCGATCATCGGTACCCATTAAAAAAGAACCTAAAGCGGCTTTTTCAATATAGACAGTTTCACCTTGCTTAACATTGTACTTACGGCCATCAGTTTGTTTCCATACCTGACCGTTAGTGAAAGTCACTTTAATGTCTCCGTAGGCATCTTCGGCTATAGATTGAATCTCTAAATAAATCTTATCGACAGTATTTTCTTGAACACGCTTGGCTTCCATCCCAAAGTCATCGGCAATTTTTGCCGCTGGTGCTTGGGGGGCGGTTGCCACTATCGCTGCTGCAGTCGTAGGGACTGCAACTGTTGCTACTGTAGCCGGTATCGCTTGAGTGCTAATGGTGTCAGCTTTTACGCTTTCAGCTAGCTTGTCATAGCAAATCAAGCGGTCGAGTTTATCGGCGGTTGTTGCACATTGGGTTAACTGTTGTTCAATGCTGGCATTTGCTTGGACAGATACAAGCATTATTGCTGCCGTGATAAGAGTTAAGCGCATGAGAATGTTCCTTATTATATTATTCCCCTAACGCCTTCGAGGACGTTAGTCGTTTGTTTGTTCAGTATCTTCGTCTGACTCGTCATCTGGTTTGCTGTAGAAACGAGCCGCTAATAAACCGCCTTCGAACAATAACAGCATTGGTACAGCAAGCATAGTCTGGGAAATCACATCTGGTGGGGTTAATAGCATGCCGACGACAAAGGCGCCCACTATGATATAAGGACGTTTTTGCTTGAGATCTTCAGGTGTAGTGACACCTGACCAGCAGAGTAAAACAACGGCAATGGGGATTTCAAAGGATAGACCGAAGGCAAAGAATAGCTTCAGAATGAAGTTAAGGTAACTGGTAATATCTGTCGCAACTTGAACTCCCTCTGGCGCATTGTTAGCAAAAAAACCAAAAACAACAGGGAATACAAGATAATAAGCAAATGCAATACCGAGATAAAACAATAAGGTACTGCTGAATAGCAGTGGCATCACTAAGCGTTTTTCATGTTTATATAAACCCGGTGCCACAAAGGACCAAATTTGAAATAACACGTAGGGCACTGCCACAAAAAATGATAAAACGAGGGTTAGCTTGAAAGGTGCAAAAAATGGTGCAGCGACATCCGTCGCAATCATGCTGCCACCAAGAGGTAAAGACTGCATTAAAGGTATTGCCATGTAGTGGTAGATATCATTTGCCCAGTACACACTACAAATGAACACTAATAACACACTGGCAATGGATTTTAGCAGCTTGGACCTAAGTTCAAGCAAATGGCTGATAAGTGGCTGCTGTTGCGACATGAATTATCCGTTGGCTTTCGGGTTAGAACTGGTATCCACGCCCTGAGATGGCTCACTTGAAGTAGCGGGAGAAGCCGATGTTTGACTCGCCTCTACAGTGGCTGTTGGATTAGTTTGGCTAGCTTGAACTGGATTCACTTGAGCAGGAGTGTGAATTTGATTCTCAGGCTCAGGGGTGTCTTTTGACGGATCCTGAACTTGATAAGGGCGGTTCACTGACTGTGCCGCTTGCTTTAGTTGCTCAATAGACTCTTTGAGTTCAGGTGAGAGGTTAGATAAACCTTTGCTCTCGGCTTTTTTAAGATCGGCATGCAACTGCTCGATCTTCAGCTCCTGCTCAAGTTCTTCTTTTACCGAGTTCGCCATGCGTTTCATCGCACGGATCCAACTCGTTACCGAACGCACCGCAACCGGTAGACGTTCGGGGCCAAGAACCACTAGCCCCAAAACACCGATCAGCAGCAGCTCCATAAAGCCGATACCGTCAAACATAAAGAGTTACGCCTGTTCTTTGTTAGACTCAGGTTTCTTTTCAGTCGCCTGTTGAGTTGTTTGCGCTGTTTTAGCCGCTTCGGTGTCTTCTAATGCCTTCTTGTCTTCTTCTGAAGACATGGCGTTTTTGAAGCCTTTAACCGCACCACCTAAATCACCACCCAAAGAGCGTAATTTCTTAGTTCCAAACAACAAGACAACGATTAACGCAACGATAAGCAGTTGCCAAATACTAATACCACCCATGAAGGTATCCTCTTAATTGATATCGGTTCTATTATGAACCTCTGATTAATTAGTGCTAGCTAAAATTTGCGATTCTTTGGCCTAGATCGCCATCCTACAAACCACAATATCATGCCTGAAATTAGACAAACATAAGGGGTCCATAGTGTAGCGTCTCTATTAATCAATAACGTGCCACAGATCAATAAAACGGCAGAAGTGATAAGCAAGTAGTTACTCTTGTGTGCCTGCTGCTGATATTTCAAATACTTATCTAGCATTTGTTGCTGAGAACTCAGCAATTTCCTGCCTAACTTAAGATTATCGTAAATTAGTTCAGGGAATTCAGGTAGTTTATCAGCCCAATATGGCAGTTTTGTGGATACCTTTTTAAACATAGCTTTAGGACCGACTTGGTCGGCCATCCACTGCTCTAAAAAGGGTTTGGCGGTTTGCCATAAATCCAACTGCGGATAAAGCTGACGGCCTAAGCCTTCGATGTAGAGTAAGGTTTTTTCCAACAATACCAATTGCGGTTGCACCACGATATCGAAGTGGCGCGCAGTGCGGAATAATTCCAGCAACACATGACCAAAGGAGATCTCGTCGAGCGGCTTGTTGAACATAGGTTCACACACCACTTTGATGGCCTGTTCGAAAGCTTGTAGATCGGTTTTTTCCGATACCCAGCCAGACTCAATATAGAGCTGGGCAATTCTGTGATAATCGCGATTAAAGAAGGCGAGGAAATTCTCGGCGAGATAGCGCTTATCGACTTCGCTGAGTGTGCCCATGATGCCGCAGTCGAGCCCAATGTAGTATGGGTTCTCAGGATGATCGCGGGAAATAAAGATATTGCCCGGATGCATGTCGGCGTGGAAAAAGTTATCGCGGAATACTTGGGTAAAAAATAGTTCAACACCCCGCTCGGCCAATAACTTAAAGTTGGTACCTTGCGCTTTAAGGGCGGCAATATCCGAGACAGAAATACCGTAAATACGTTCCATCACCATCAGGCGTGGATAGCAAAACTCTTCATACACATAAGGCACATAGAGCGCATCTGAGTTGAGGAAGTTGTTGCGTAGCTTGATTGCGTTTAAGGCTTCGAGCTTAAGGTTTAACTCGCCTAAAATGGTCACGCGGTAATCTTCGATCACTTCAGCAGGGCGCAGTCGGTTACCTTCACCGAGGAGGTATTCAATCAGTTTGGCCGTTTGCGACATCAACTGCAGATCGGCTTGAATCTTTGCTTCTACATTCGGGCGTAGCACCTTAAGTACGACGTCTTTGCCGTTAGATTTGAGGGTCGCGGTATGCACCTGAGAAATAGAGGCTGAGGCCAGTGGCGTTTCATTAAAGTCATCGAATAGCGATTCAATCGGCGCTTTTAGCTCAGCTTCAATCGCTTGGCGGGCAAGTGCACCATCAAAGGGCGGCACTTTGTCTTGTAGCATGGCCAATTCACTGGCCCATTCATCGCTGAGTAAATCGCGGCGGGTTGAGAGCATTTGCCCAAGCTTGATATAAACGGGGCCGAGTTCCTGCATCGCCAATTTTAAGCGTTCGCCACCGGGCTTATTTTTATGCTTATTGCGGATCCAGAATAGGCTGTTCCGGGCGAGCTTAAAGTACCAAGGTGTCATCTTTGGCGGCAATACGTCATCTAACCCGTACTGAAGTAAGGTCTTGATGACGTGGTAACCGCGGCGGATACTGGCAAAGGTCATGGCTTAATTTGGTCTCTTAATTGGGCAATCCGTTGTTCAATCGCGCGAGTGTCGGCAACTAAATCATCCATTTGATCGCGAAAGTGCATTAACTCAATTGGGTGCGGTGCGAGGCGATACTCTTCAACTGCGAGTTGCCCTAAGTGGGAGCGGGTTTTACGCAACACTTCGAGTGCAAAGTCTTTTGCCAGATGGCTAGAACAGATGAGTTTGTGAGTGGGACCATCACCTAAATAACGGGAAACTGGCTCGGCAAAGTCAAACTCGATACCGCGTAGATATTGGCTAAAGCTTTGTAATAAATTGAGATCGCCCTCAAGCTTGAGTTTATCTTGCTTGATTAGTTCAGTCAGGTTTGCGCCTTCGGACACGCGGTAAAGCGTCGTCGCATCGGCATGTAGACTGACATCAACATCGCCTTCATAGCGGCTCAGTACTTGGATCTCTTTGGCAAACACTAAATAGAATGGCCAGCTGAGCTGCGATAATTGGATACGAAACACTTTGCCATGCAACTGGCGCTGGCGCGAATAATCGTCGCCCGCTTGGGCCTGAAGTTTTTTCAGACCCGTTTCAATTGCGGCGCAGGCAAGCAGCACAACTTCTTGCGGCATCATTAGAATTTATAACCACGGTGCAATGCGACAATGCCGTCGGTCATGTTGGTGTAGTCGACTTGTTCAAAGCCTGCATCAACCATCATTTGTTTTAATGTGTCTTGATCTGGGTGCATGCGGATCGATTCAGCCAGATACTCGTAGCTGTCGGCATCTTTAGTGATGAGCTCGCCCATCTTAGGTAAGACTTTGAAGCTATATAAATCATACACTTTACGCATGATTTCATGCTGAGGCTTAGAGAACTCTAGCACTAATAACTTGCCACCGGGCTTAAGCACGCGATTCATTGAACGCAGCGCCGCATCTTTATCGGTCACGTTACGCAGACCAAAGGCGATGGTAATAATGTCGAAGTGGTTATCGGGAAACGGCAGTGCTTCGGCGTTGGCTTGCACATAACTGACATTGTTGACTATGCCCTTGTCGCGCAACTTAGTGCGACCGACTTTTAACATGGAATCGTTAATGTCAGCTAAAACCACTTCACCTTTATCGCCCACTAAATGAGAGAATTTTGCGGTTAAGTCGCCTGTACCGCCGGCCAAATCGAGCACTTTCATGCCAGGGCGGGCGCCAGAGACTTCAATGGTGTAACGTTTCCAAAAACGGTGAATGCCGAAGGACATCACATCGTTCATTATGTCGTACTTAGCGGCAACAGAATGAAACACGCCGGCAACGAGTTCAGCCTTTTTATCGGCCTCTACGGTTTTGTAACCAAAGTGGGTACTTTTAGATTCGCCCTCAGACATCAATGTGTTCCTATTGTTTTGCAATGTATTAGTTGCGAGTGTAAGCCATCGCCTGCATTTGCTGAATCTTTGATCTATCACTCTGTGATCGAGCTAGTAAACTAACTGCAATGCCTTAGCTTGAGGCACTCCTGAACAGTCGTAGGATTAAGTGCTTAGCGACCACGTAAAATGGACTGGCATTAGACCACAATATCAGGATTTGGTGAATAGCTTAGCGCCCAGTTGGGTGCAACTGGTTATATTCATTGTGCCAAAAATTGCATGCGAGCCTGCACATAAGCGTAGATAAGCTCGCTTAGGCTTTGGCCAACATCCCTAAAACCGGCTTCAATCCCAGCTTCGTGGCAACTTGGCGCAGCCTCGGCTAAATGCAAATAAGCACATGTACAGTGGCGAGCGATATAACTGACATAATGCGCCGCATCGAGCAATGGCACACCTGCAGCAGTTGAAGCGCTACTGGGCATTTTAGCGATAGCATCGACGTCAAGTTCTAATCCTACGGGTAAACCTGTGTCATTTAGTTTGGCGGCGATTTCAAGTAAAGCTTGGCTAAGGCTGATTTCACGGCGAACCCAAATTTGTTGCAAGCTATGCCAAGTGCCCCCAAATTCGCTGAGTTGGCTTAGGTTTGCTTCGCTGTTTTTTAACTCGTGTAAACCCAGAACATGGTAGCAACCTAAGGCGCCGCGATCGGCTGCATAGCTAAAACCATTGCCGCTGTGACGACCTTCGAGCAGGCGAAAATCCGAATGAGGATCGAGATTCACCGCGGCGACTTGGCGTTGGTAGTGGCCGTAGGTTGCCATCAACAAGCCATAGGCATTGTTGTGGCCGCCGCCGATGAGTATGGGTTCTAAACCCGCTTTTAAAATCGCACTGACGATACGGATAACGCGCTCATCGAGTTGCTCCACTGCATCGCGTAATTCATCTAAGGTGACGTCACTGTTAGCTGTTGTATTGCTCGTAGTTTGTTGCTGCAGATCGGCGGTGTTCACTTGGCCTAACACTAGGCATTCGGCGCCAGAAAGAAAACGATTCGATTGTAAATTGAGCCATTGGCGCATACTGGTTGCGAACGCATCGGTTGCACCGCCGCGGCCTAAATTGGCACGTGGGCCTATATCTTCGCCAACGCCGATAATGGCAAAGTATGCACCGTGGGCTTTTGCAGTCGCAAGTATGGTCTCTAACGTGTGTTCGTGATTGGCCAGATGGACGCATTGGCCTAGCTTAGTTTCGCCAGTTCTTGGGCTGACGAGTGAGGCGATATCGGTATGGGTAAAGGGGATAAATTCAGGCATAGATTGATATTCTTATTCGGCCAGAGTCGAGCTATTGTGGCCAGAGTAGGGCGAGGATTCAATGGGGAAGCGCTGAAAATAGTGAATAAAAAAGCCAGCTTAGCTGGCTTTCTTGACTGAACAGTGAGATTACTCAATGTCGAGTGGTTCAGGTGATAAAATTACACCTGTGTTATCAGCATAAATGTGATCGCCGGGTAAGAAAGTCACACCGCCAAAATTGACTGGAATTTCCACTTCGCCCACTGAATTGCCATCAGCACCCACTGGAATTGAGGCAAGGGCTTGAATACCAATGTCTAATTCTTCCAATGCATCCACATCGCGTATAGAACCGTAAACGATAATGCCTTCCCAGTTGTTGCTAACCGCAAGTTCTGCGATAGCGCCATCGATCAGCGCACGGCGTAATGAGCCACCGCCATCAATGAGTAAGACTTTACCTTGGCCATCCTCTTGTAGGACTTCGGTAATTAGGCCGTTGTCTTCAAAGCACTTGATGGTGCTAATAGAACCGCCAAAAGAGCTACAACCACCGTAGTTACTGAACATGGGCTCGACTACATCTACGACATCTAAGTACATGTCACATAGTTCTGAGGTGTTGTATTCCATATTTACACTCCTATTGATCCGCGTTGCGTACAGTTTAGCGAGTTTACGCCAGTATAAAAGGGATTATTGAAAAGAAAAGTGTTATCAATCACGGTATTGTTGCCACTTGGCTGTTAACACATCTGTAGTAAATTTTCGTCACACTATAGAATTTATTCGGTAAAACTTGATATTGGTCATTAAATAACGGTTTTTTATTACAACTCTGTTGCGCACTTTGGTATTATATCCCAAGTTTAAATTAACTTACTTAACTTAATTTGCTTTAGGGGCATGGACCCCCCGTTACGCTTATGGACGGTAGAGGGCCTTCGAGAGGTGCCTATGGAAGCTGTAAATACGATTGAAATTATTGGTTATTTTGCCTCTATAATGGTGGCGATCTCTCTAATGATGAAGAATATCATTTGGTTGCGATGGTTGAATTTTGTAGGATGCACTCTGTTTGTGGTTTATGGGGTGTTTATTTCTGCTTGGCCTGTGGCCGGCATGAATGCGTTTGTTGCTTGTATTAATATTTACCATTTGACAAAAATTTACCGTGCTAAGGCAAATACTCCCGCCGCAGCCTAAGTTTTATTGGATTGTGTTGCTCTTGAGATTAACGTTTAGAGCAACACAATATCCTGTCTCAGTCCTATCGCTATTTCTAAATAAATCCCTTAGCCCCAGCATAACGTCCCTAGAATCCTTCTAGATCAAAAGCTCAGCCATGCTTCTTGTCATAAAACCTTCGAGCAGATGTCACTTAGCCGTCACAGGTCTTTCTTAGTCTCAAGCTATCTAATAGTGCTTTAGCTAATGTGATTTAGGTTTAACTATTAGCAAACAGTAAATTAGCCGTGAGCAGTCAATAACGAATTCAATCGTGAATAGAGCCTTGGTGAGTCGGTTGGTTGCAGACTAAGCACTCTAAGCGTCGTCGAGAGAATGCACAGATTAACATCGCAGTAAAACTCGCTGGTATGCCAGCAAGGAGCCTGTTTTATGTTGAGTTACGTTGCAGACTTAGATAAGCGAATGTTTTGCCATATCGTGAGCTTCACCCAGCACCATGGTTTATATGCCCATGCAAAGCGGGTATCAGCGAGTGGCGATGGGCATGTGTATTTATATTTGTCCGTGGGTTTGATGCTGACGCACGCTCAAGGACAGGCTCTATTTAATTTGATGTTAGCGAGTTTTTTGGTTGAGTTACCTCTGTATTTACTATTGAAAAATAGTATTCGTCGCATACGGCCATGCCATTCATTAGTGGGATTTGAGAGTGGTTTTGAGCCATCGGATCGCTTCAGCTTACCGTCTGGTCATACAGCCGCGGCCTTTGTGATGGCAACGAGCGTGGCGCAAATCTATCCAGCGGCGGCTCCTGTGGCGTATTTATGGGCTTTTAGCATAGGGGGCTCACGTATTGCACTTGGCGTGCATTATCCCTTAGATATTCTGGCGGGAGCCTCATTGGGGATTGGGTCGGTATTGCTGGTTCATCCAGTGATTTAATTCAAATATGCGCCTGTTAATCATTTCATTAGTGGGAATTCTCCTTCACTCATCAGTTTAAGGATACGTAATGCGAATACTCTACGGAGTTCAAGGCACAGGGAATGGCCACTTAAGTCGTGCACGCGTCATGGCTAAAGCATTGATGAAACAAGATATTGAAGTGGACTTTCTATTTTCGGGGCGCAAGCCTGAGCAGTTTTTCGATATGGAGTGCTTTGGCGATTATCGCGTTCAAGCGGGAATGACGTTTGCGACGCACTCCGGGCGCGTGAATGTGCCACAAACTGTCCGGCAAAATTTGTCCTTGTCGTTATTTAAAGATATTAAAGCCTTAGATCTCAGTTGCTACGATTTAGTACTCAACGACTTTGAACCTGTGTCGGCTTGGGCTGCGCGGCGCCAAGGCGTGCCATCCATTGGGATTAGCCATCAGGCGGCGTTAACTCATCCGGTGCCAAAACTCGGTAGCACTTGGTTTAATGAGATGCTGCTCAATTATTTTGCACCAGTGGATGTGGCGCTGGGGTGTCATTGGCATCATTTTGGCTTCCCTATTTTGCCGCCTTTTGTCGAAGTGGATGCCAGCCCATTCGAACACACGCATCAGATTTTAGTTTATTTGCCTTTTGAAGATGCGGATATGATTGCTCATTTTCTGTCTCACTTTAGTGATTATCAGTTTTTGGTATATCACAGCCAACAACCTAAAGGCCAAGTTGCTGAGCACATTAAATGGCACGGTTTTAATCGTGAGGGGTTTAAGCAACATCTTGCCAGCTGCGGTGGTGTGATAGGCAATGCGGGCTTTGAGCTTGCCAGCGAAGCATTAACTTTAGGTAAAAAACTCTTAGTCAAACCACTGATTGGCCAGTTTGAGCAGTTATCGAATGTGGCGGCGTTACAACTTTTAGCGGCTGCAGATAGCATGATGAGTCTCGATGTGAACATAGTTAAGCGCTGGCTTAAAACGGCATCGCCTAATCCAATTGCATATCCAAAGGTGGGGGATACGCTGGTTAAATGGATTAACGGCGGCGACTGGCACAATAGTCAGCCGCTGTGCCAAGAGTTATGGAGCCAAGTCACGCTTCCCGATACTTGGCGTTAAACAGCATTGCTGTTTAGATGAAAAGCAACTTAGGCACTAGCTGGGTTAATGGCGTTAGCGTATAATTTCGTCAATTTTGCTGTTAGTCCCTTTCAGCACGTCTATTTTGGCCTAGCCTGGCCGTTAATTATGTTGTTATAAATGAGCCTGAAAAAGTTTACTCAGTACAAGTTACTGTTTTTAATGTTGTTATTACTTTGTGTCCTACTTCCTTTTATTCCAGATCAGGCTTACCACATCCCCGGCCCTGATATCGCTAAGCAAAATTTTCATGTGATTGAGTTTAATGATAAAGGTCAGCCCCACGACGAAAGGCAATGGCAAGGTTTAGAGACGCGAATTTTACATCCAGAGCCTGCACAGATCCCTGAATTATTGATTTTTGTCCATGGCTGGCATCATAGCGCTGAGCCTAAGGATGAAAACTTTATTGCCTTTGAGCAGTTTTATCAGCAAATGGCCGCGTCCGATACCCAGCGTAACTTGTTGGGTTTGTATATTGGTTGGCGGGGCGATAAATACGATCCTTTTTGGATCGATGGCTCAGATGATGCAAAAAGTTGGATTGAACCTTTAGATTTTCCTACTATTTTACAGCGTAAACGGGTTGCTAAACGTATCGGGCAGTTAGGTCTATCACAGCTGCTGGATAAGCTTGATAGCTTAGTAACACAGCATAAACTGCTGCGGTACACTGTGATTGGCCATAGTCTTGGCGGTGCTGTTGTTTTACATGCCAGCAAAGACCGCATCAAGGCTGCTATCGATCATCAGCAGGATAATCCCAATTTATTCTTACTGTTAAACCCTGCCGTGCCCGCGAAGGAGTACCAGCCACTCGATACCTTGGTGAGCTTAGATAGGCAAAAACCAAGTATGGTGGTATTGCAGTCGAAGGGCGATTTCGCGGTGAAAGAAGCCTTCAATTACATCAAGGATGGCGAGCGCGCTGTCGGGAACTCTTGGGCTATTACTCACGATATTGACAAATGCTCTGGTGGCAATTGCACTACACCAATGAAGATGCCTTCGGCCTTGATGGCGCACGATCAAATCCCTGGCTGTATGATGACGCTGCCTCAATCGGGCTGGAAAATTCGTGCTCGCCTGCAGGCTCGTCGTACCGTGCAAACCTGCCCCGATGCCAATATGCAAGCCGTATGGGTACTGGCCGTGTCTGACGAAATCGTCTCTGGGCACAATGGCATTCTCACTCCAGAGCATGGTAAAGCCTTGTCTGAGGTGATGCGTATGATTGATTTATATCGAAATCAATTACCTAAACATGCGGTGGAAAGCCCTGCGAACCAAGATCTCGGCACCTTAGCGCCAGAGTCAGAAGCTGCAACATCTACCGAAGGTGAAACGCCTGTGCCACAAGAGCCAGTGATTATTGTCGAGCCTTTACCTGAAGAGCAAAGCTCACTGACACCTAAGGTTAATGCACCATTGCAGGAGCCAAACGTATCACAGGAACAAGATAAGCCTGCTGCGACAGAAGCGCCACCCGCGCCAATTAAAGCGCCGGAATCAAAGCCTGATGCTAAGCCAAACGACGGCGCAGAACCTCAGCCTAAGATTGAAACTGAAGGCATAAAGTGATTGAGTTTTAAAGAGCTTAACCTTGTTTTGAAAGTGCTTTCAATGTGTGTTCCAAACAACGTGAAAGCGCTTTTTATTTTTAATAAATGGTTCATAAGTAAATTTATTTTACTCATTAAAATTAAAAAAATATTTCGACATTCATCGTCAAGTCTTGCGATGGAGTGCTAAGTTCGGTAGGTTAACTTGTAAACTGAAATAAACTTTGACTTACTATTTATTTAGAGTCATTGGTTATTGGTGAATAAGTATTAGCTATATTAACGTTATTTACCACTTAAGTACTGTCAGGGGTAGTGGTTATTAATCAAAAAATAATTAGTGATAAGACATTATTTTAATTCATTAAACAATGGAGTGTATATGAAGTGTTCAATTTTATCCGCCTTGGTTATTTTTGCGGTATCAAACTATTGTTTTGCAAAAAGTCATAATGTGTATGGGGATGTGCAAGTTACAGATATAAAACCAACGAGTGGTTTTATTTGGGAACGTGAAAATAAAAGTGCCCCGCAATATCCAATGGAACTCGCTCGTTCGGGCATTGCTGGTTGTGCTGTCATGTCTTTTGATATTTCAGAGTCGGGTAAGGCCGAAAATATCGAAGTCGTTAAATCTGTTCCTCAAAAATCGCTGGGTAAATACTCAAGTCAGATATTAAAAAAATGGAACTGGGTCCCCACTGCCGCTACGAACGTAATGACTTCTGAAAGAAGAACCATAAGGTTAGATTTTTGTATAGGCAATGAGTCGACGGAACAATCTCAAAATGCCTGTAAGCAACAAACGCAATTAGTATGTGGCTAACGGTAACTTAACTATTTTAAGTAGTAAGCAAGGCTTAATCGCTTACTGCGGATTTTTGGTTTGCCACCTGCGCCAAGTAAAAGTGATTAGCACGGCGAGTATCAGACTGACCATGGCCCATGTGGGGTACTTATGCTGGTGGTAAAACGCCAGCATGGGAGCGATTTCATCGCGGATTAACACTGGGCCTAATCCAAAGAGCGTCACCCAAATGCTGGTGGCGAGAGCATTGCCAATCACAAATTGTTTTAATGGCATTTTAGCGAGACCGCAGCCGATAAACATAAATTGTTTTAATCCCTCAACAAAACGACTCAACACTAAAGCGGCAATGCCATATTGACCAATAACGCCATGGATTTTGTCTTCCAATTGCGGTTTTATCCAGCCCTTCTTAAGCAACACATCACCAAAGCGCCAGCCGATAAAATATCCTAAACTGTTACCGCAGAGTGCAGCGCAAGCAGCGACGATTAATACCAATGGCAGTGACATTTGCCCTGTAGCGGCTAATAAACTGGCGACAATTAATAAGGATTGTCCTGGCGCCGGAATGCCAAAACCCTCGACAGCAATCGCGACAAATAGCAGCACATACCCATATTGCTGCAGCCAAGGCGTGAGTTCTGTGATGATATGTTGTAGCGCTTCTGGCATGGATGAAAGTGATCAAATCAATGGGATGATTGGGCCATCATACTCGCCAACTTCTCTGGTTGGATAGATTTATGAGCAAAGTTTCATGCCCGTTTTCGTTTGCAGTGATTAGCAAGGCTAAGGCACAGGTGATATCAATTTTGCCTTAAAAATATAAAAGGCCGAACTGAGTCCGGCCTTAATACGCTATTACTGTTGCGATTCGGCGACGATATAATGTCTATGCGAATGCAGCTTGTAGCTGTGGTACTACTTGTTTCTTACGGCTTAATACGCCGTCTAACCACACTTTGCCATCGACGGTATCTTTACCGTAGGCACGTTGGGTCAGCTGCGCATCGTCAGACACAATCAACAACTCTGAACCTTCTTTCATGATGTCAGTCAGCAGCAATAAAACGCTGTGGCGGTTACCTTCCACTTTGAGCGCTTTGATATCGGCTTCTAGCTCGGCCTTGATATCGTCAAATACTGACAGGTCGATCACTTCTAACTGGCCGATACCGACCAAGTTACCGTTCATGTTGAAGTCTTTAAAGTCGCGCATTACTAAGTCACGTGCAGGTGTGCCTTGCACGGCTGATTTCACTTTGAACATTTCCATGCCCAGTTCTTTGAAATCTTCAACGCCGGCGATTTCTGCTAAGGCTTCAACGCAGCGAATGTCGGCAGTGGTGCAAGTGGGTGATTTGAAAATCACGGTATCGCTCAAAATGGCGCACATCATGATGCCAGCGATATTTTTAGGGATAGCGACTTGGTAAAAGTCGAACATCATCTTGATCACTGTGTTGCTGCAACCTACTGGGCGGATCCAGCATTCTAACGGGGTATCTGTGGTCAGATCGCCTAGCTTGTGGTGATCGACAATCCCGACGATAGTCGCTTGGGCGATATCATCCGGTGCTTGAGTCAGTTCTGAATGGTCAACGATATACACTTGCTCGCCAGCGTAGCTGGTTTTGTATTCCGGTGCTTCGAAGCCGAAACGTTCCAAAATAAAAGCAGTTTCGGGTGACAATTCACCTAAACGTGCGGCAATGGCTTCTTCACCGATTTGGTTTTTTAAATAGGCTAACGCGATAGCACCGCAGATTGAATCTGAATCGGGGATCTTGTGACCGACAACGTAAATGGGCATTTCAGGGACTCTCCTATAAATTTGTGACAATTTTAGCAATATTTGGCTTTAATCGGAAATAGCCAAAGCGCATATCACTGCGCTCTTCAGTTGCTATTTCTCTAAAAATCGAACGCTCAGGTTCGACAAAGATGGCTTAAGGTTTAGATCTTCACTTTTATCACGACTTTACGCACCGCCGTGGCTATATCGCCTGTGCCGGGCATATGCATGTCACCGGGGAAAAATAACGCAAACATGCCTGCTTTGAGTTTGATATAAGAGGCATTGGCTTGGTTTGCCTCGTAATCAAACTCGGCGTAATCGTGTTTTTCAAAATAGGGTTTCGAGGGTGTTTGCTCCGCTAGTGGCAAGTAACCAAACTCTTCTTCACCGCTGAAAACATATTGCACATCGATATATTTTTGATGAACTTCAAAGGGTTCTGTTGACTTATGCTTGGTTTGATAGTCATTCACTATCACAAAAATATTGTCGCCATCGAGGGGATAATTGCCTACTGGTAGCTGACTAAAGTCGGTCGTCGCTAGATGTTCTAATGCAGTCGCAAGCCGAGGGCTTAAGGATTGATAAATATGGCGGTTTTTTAAGGTATCGACGATCATCGGCTACTCGACATGGTGGAAGTGAAATGGGCGAATGGTAAAGATTATAATCCGATCACCACAGTTAGGACATAAGCTTTGTCGATTGGAAGCAGGTCTAAACATGTCGGCATAAAAAACAGGCCATTGAATGACCTGTTTCTACATCAAGTATTATTAAACTTAGCTAAAACGAGTTTAGTAAGTGTATTTGGCTTCTAAGAAGTAGTAGCCACCATTAAAGCCAAAGGGGGTATTGGTTAATGGGTATACGAAGATACCATTGAAGTTATTGTTATCTGGTCGTTTTTCTGGATACACATCAAACAAGTTTTGCACCCCAGCGGTAAAGCTTAGCGCATCAGTGGCGGCGTATCTTACCGACAGATCCATCACCCACTGATCGCTATAGTTCACATCACCCGTTGAATAACCTTCACTGTAGTCACCAAAGTAGTTTAAGCGGATATTGGTTTTAAAATCCCCGAGTTCATGGGTCAGCCCAATGCTACCCGTGTTATGCGGCGTAGCAGACGTCATGCGGGTTCTTTCTATACCATCAAAGAGTTTCTTTTCTAATCCGCCTAAAATAGACGGCAGATTGATGTCTTGGATCTCGGTTTTATTATAGGCATAGGCTAAGTTCGCCCGTAAATCGCCCCAAGTGCCAATATCAAAGTCTTGGCTAACAACAAGATCGACTCCGCGAGTTCGGCTATCGACGGCATTGACGAAGAAGCGTGCTGAATCAGCATTGGTACCTGCTAGTGCGGTCGCAACCGCGGGGCTATCAGCGGGTCTTAGAGCGCCAGATAAAATGATGCGGTCATCAATCTCTATTTGGTAAGTGTCGAGCGTTACCGCTAGACCAGCGTTATTGGTATAAACAAGACCGAGACTAAATGATTGAGATATTTCAGGTTCTAGCTCGTTAATCCCAAGTGCCTTTGTTACTGGTGATAAGGTGTTGAAAGTACCTGATTCAATAGGAACCAGTTGCCCCGTCACTGGATCGGGATTAAATAACGTCGAGATATTGCTGAAGTACAGCTGTTGTACGCTCGGCGCTCTAAAGCCTGTATTGATAGTGCCACGCAGGGCTAAGTTGTCGGTAAAATCGTAACGACCCGCGAGTTTCCAGCTCGTGTTGCCGCCAAAGTCAGAGTAGTTTTCGTAGCGTAGCGCTGCCGCCCAGTAAAACTCGTTGGTTAATTGGTTTTCAAGTTCGGCATAAATGCCTGTGTTATCGCGCGTTTCATCAACCTCAGACTCAGGGGTAAAACCGGTGAAGCCTTGGCTACCCGCCGCTTTGCCATTATAGCCACCATTGATATACGAATCTTCTTCTCCGGCTTCAATTTCATAGCCGTTTTGGCGCCATGAAACACCGGTCGCAAACAGAATTTCAGAATCGTTTATAAAGGCAAAATAACGGGAAATATCTAAATTGATATTGGCTTCACGGGTCGATAACGTTCCTGCGTCGAACTCGGTAGGAGTTTCAGGGCCTAAGGAAGCATTTAAGGTATTGACGATATTATAGTTAAATGAATTCTTGCCATATCCCACTGAGGCATCAATATCCCAGTCACTCAGGTTGAATTCATAGCCTAGGGTAAGAGATGAATCGATAATTTGGGGGTTAATTTGCGGTAAAAAACCGTCAGGATACACTTCGGGTAAGTTACGGGCATCGAGAGCTAAACGGTAAAAAGCACCCGATTTAGTTTCACGTTGGCTAATACCACCAAAGGCATACAGTTTTCCGTCGGTAGATATTGGCTGAGCCGCATTGATAAATAAACCGACATTATCATATTCGGCATCACCAACGTGGTGGCTCTTACGGTTAAATGTCGCTTCGCGCGGATCTGCTGGGCCATCTGCTAACTTAGGGTATTGCTGTCGTGGATCTAATCCTGCGCGGTTTGTGCTGTCTTTGTGATGCGCTTCGAGGGAGACATTCACAAAGCCATCATTGCTTAAACTGATCCCATGGTTAACGCCTACACGCCATTGCTCACCGTCACCTTGGTAGGTTTGTCCGGCTTGCGCCGAGACGCTACCCCCTTGATCGCTGTCCTTGAGTACCACGTTAATCACGCCAGCAATCGCATCTGAACCGTATTGTGCCGAGGCACCATCTCGGAGAATTTCAATGCGTTTTATCGCTGTCATTGGAATCGCATTTAAATCGACGTTAGAGGAGCCTTTTCCCATGGTGCCGCTTAAATGTACTAGGGCAGAACCATGGCGACGCTTGCCATTTACGAGTACTAAGGTGTGGTCTGGCGACAGGCCGCGTAAGCTCGCGGGGCGCACCGCATCTGAGCCGTCAGTCACCGAGGAGAATGGGAAGCTATAGCTTGGCGCCGCAAATTGCAGCGCTTTCGCGGTTTCGGTCATACCTGTTGATTCGAGTTGTTCGGCAGTAATGATATCGACCGGGGCAACACTGTCAGTTGCCGTGCGTAGTGCTATGCGTGAGCCTATGATCTCGATTTTTTCGAAGCCGGTTTGCTGCTCTTCGGCTTGGACTGCTGGAATAACCAGTGTGGATGACACTGCCAATGCGATAACGGCTAGACGCATAAAAACCTCTCAATGATGTTTGTGACCCAATACTCGAACTTAGGTGTGCAGATAAAATAACAATCTGATGCCGAGAAGGTTATCACTGTAACAATTGTTACATTAAGACGTAAATGTGCTAACTCAGAGCCTAGTGTTCTAAATAATATTTAAAATGCAGTTGAATATATTGATGAAAACCTCACTATCGGTCTGCGTGCTTTTGAGGCTTCATACGGCACAAGACAAGTTGCCGCATGCACAATACGACTGAGTTAACTCGATGATATGAATTGTTTATTGACGTATACCTTCGTGGTTTACTATTTTATTTTGCTCTAATGGCATTGGTTTTAAGGTACATAGAATTGTCAGCGTTACGATTTCTTGCAGGACCAACTGCATTTAACACCTTGGTAGAACAAGGCCTTAAAGCTGAGCATTTTACTCAGTTGCTTGCCGCCTCTGGTGGACCTAAGTGGCTTGGTATCGCAGGGCTAGATAAGTATTTGTTTGCTGAATTTTTCAAAGACAGGCAAACGCCTTTATATACATTAGGCGCTTCCTCTGGGGCTTGGCGTTTAGCATGTTTGGCGCAGCAAGATCCCCTCATCGCCTATGGCCGCTTAGAGGATTTTTATATTGGTCAGCGTTACGACAGTATGCCAACACCGCAGGAAGTCAGTGCGCAAGTTAAAGGCGTAGTGCAGGGCATTTTAGGGGCAAACGGTGGCAGGGAAATCGTTAATAACGCTCATATTCACAGTCATTTCGTCGTGTGCCGTGCTAAACATTTAAATCGTTTAACGGCAAAGCTTCCGCTTGCGGCGGGGCTGGCGATGACGGCGGCGACCAACTTAGTGAGCCGTCGGAGTTTAGGCTGGCATTTTGAACGTGTGGTCTTTAGCCAACAAGCTGCAGCATCTCCCTTTTTGCAACTCAACGATTTACCCAGTCAGCAGGTCGAATTAACTGAGGCTAATGTCGATGCTGTGATGTTAGCAACGGGGTCGATTCCTTTGTTGCTTGCCCCAGTGTCCCAAATTGAAGGCGTTGCCGATGGGCAGTATTACGATGGCGGCATTACCGACTATCATTTTGATTTGCCTTTATCCCGTGCCAAGGGGCTGACGCTGTATCCGCATTTTTATCCGACCATCAGCCCAGGATGGTTCGATAAATCCTTGAAGTGGCGCCAAGGTCGCGCTAATTATCACAATGCGCTAGTGTTGGCGCCATCGGCCGAATTTGTCGCTTCATTGCCCTTTGGCAAAATCCCCGACCGTGAAGATTTTAAGCAACTGGACACGGCGCAGCGGATGCAATATTGGCGTACGTCTGTGGCTTTGAGCGAACGTCTTGCAGAGGAGTTTGCCTCGGTTGTTGCGAGGGGAAATGTGCTGGATCGGCTAGAACACTTTTAGGTTGAAGTGATTTGGTCTCGAAAACTGGGTTTGACATGACGTGGTTGAAATGCCCTGATTCAAAATAGCAGGGTCGGAAATTTCTTTGTGCGGTCAGCGGCTTCAGGAAGGAAATTCTTTCACCTGCTACACTCTACAATAATAGGAAATACGAATGCATTGAGTTCGTTTCCTTCTATTTGGGGCAGGAGGTTGCTATGCAAACACGAGAAATGGCGTTACTCATGCGCGATGCCTTGTTACTGCCACAGGGACGGGTGGAGGTTCGTGTGGTTGACCCAGGTCATCTGCGCATGGTGGCCGATGTATTCAAGGGAAAGTATGTGCTCGCCTTTGCCACCATTAGACCCAGTGGTAGTCCGCCCTGTTATCCCACTGCCACTCAATGTGACATTATCGATTTTAATCAGCTAGAAGATGATTCACTCAGCATAGTGCTCGAAGGGCGTCAACGCGTCAGCATCCTCTCAGCGGCGCAGGCCAAAGATAAGCTGTGGATGGCGCGTACTTTACCTTGCCGTAACTGGCAAGAAGAGCCGATTAAAGGTGAATTTGAGTTGATAAGCGCCGCATTAGAGCAATTTTATGAAGTGAATCCCGATCTGTTTGAGCTCTATTCTCAAGTGCATTTGGAAGACGCCGCTTGGGTGAGCCAACGCTGGCTCGAGGTTTTGCCTATGTATAACAAAGATAAATTAGTGTTAGTGAATCAGCCTGATTGCCATAAAACCTTGGACTTCGTGCTGCAACTCATCAAGTCCCATGTGGACTGAAAAACCACAAAAAGGCTAGAATAGCGGCTTTCTATAGCCGCTTTTTTTGTGATATGACTGCATCTGCCCGCGCCGCCCAACCTTCTTACATAGTGCTTCCTGTGAATGTCACAGATAAACCCACAGTGTTTGCCTTTCTTGCACAACATTTTGCCCGTATAGGTGAAGATGTATGGCGTCAGCGGATCCTCGATGGAAAAGTGCATTGGCGGGATGGCAGTTTGATCGCCTTGGACACTGAATATCGTCCAGCTGCGCGGGTGTATTACTACCGTGAAGTGCCGGTTGAAGCGAAAATTCCCTTCGAAGAACAGATCCTATTCCAAGATGACAATGTCATTTTGGCCTACAAGCCGCACTTTTTGCCTGTGACGCCAAGTGGCAACTATGTGAACGAATGTTTGGTGCATAGACTAAGATTGCGTACTGGCATTGATACTATCGCGCCCGCTCATAGGCTTGATCGTGAAACCGCTGGAGTGATCCTGATGACGGTCGCGCCTGAAACCCGCGCGCTCTATCATCAACTCTTTATTGACGATGCGATTCGTAAAGACTATCAAGCGATTGCCAAGTTGACTCCTGAGATTATTGAACAATATCAAATTGGCTGCTTAACTTTGCCCTTGCACTGGACGGTAACAAACCGTATGCAGCCGAGCGACCCGAGTTTTACCATGAAAATCGTGGAAGGTGAGGCTAATACCCATTCCGAAATTAGCCTAGTGGCCATAAAAGGCGATCTTGGTTTGTTCCACCTGAGCCCGATTACCGGCAAAACCCACCAGTTGCGGGTGCATATGCAAAGCTTAGGTATGCCATTGTTAAACGACCGATTTTATCCAAGCTTATTACCCAAAGGACCGGATAAATTTGAGGCACCCCTAAAATTGATGGCACAGCGTTTACGTTTTATTGACCCAGTGAGCGGGATGCACCACGACATGCAATGTCAAGGTTTTGAGTTTTAGTCAGCGGAAAGCATTATTTCCAGTCTGTTTAAAGGAAATAATCGGGTGCAATTGTGTGCTTGGCCCTGTGATGGTATGAATACAATCTGCAGTATCTGAGTCTCTGCCATAGGGAGCCATATTACGATTGTTTAAAGGAAGTCCATTATGACCAAATCTGCGATCTTCTCTATCTTGCTTTGCGCTGCAGTATTAGTGGGGGCCATGTATTTTGGTGACTGGACTAAGCAGCCTTATCTGAATGATATTGCCGCCGAGATCCGTAAGGCGAGTGCGGTGATTGAACCGAAGAAACCGAGTTCGTCTGGCACATCGACAGCAGAAGTCGATGCCGAGCGGGATCAAAGCCCTAAGATCATTTGGGATCAAATGGCGCATGAAAAACCGTCGAATAAGTCGCAGCCAGAAGCACTGATTTTCAATCAGGCTCAGCCAAAACCTGCCAAAACCGATGAGGCGTTATCCAAAAATACGCCTTTGATGGATTCTGGCTCTGGTGCCACTCAGCCTGAAACGGTTAAACATAATAAACCCGTTTAATCTGTTATTCCTGTTTGGGTGGTTCGAACAGGGTTTCGCTCATATCGCCATGTAAAACCGCAATTTTTGTTGGTGCACCATCATCAGCTAATTCCAACATACCTATTCCGCTTTTATTCACTAGACGTTTACTCGGCTCACCATTTGGTCGCCTGCCACGGAGTAACATACGTTTACGTTTTGTCAGCAAGTTAAGTGGTGAAAAGTGGCCATAAAACCAGCCATTGAGTTTATCGAAAATCGGTAACAGCTTCTCGGGGAAGTGATTTTTAATACCGCTGCAGGTGATTTGGTAGATGTTAGGACTACTGCGTCTAAAACGAATACTGATGTCGTAACTAAAGGAGTAATGCACATCGCCGGAGAGGATCACAAACTCCTCAGGGGTTTTACGGTGCATAAAAATACTCAGCAGTGCATTGGCGGCGCCCGGGTGGGCCATCCAGTTTTCGGCGTCTACTAACAGGGAACCGCCGATCAGAGTGGCTGTACGCTGCACAGCTTCAATCAACTTGACCCCAAACATGGGCGCAGGTGAGACGATAATGACCTTCGACTGGCCGAGTAACTCTTGCTGCAAATCCATTAACGCCTCCCAATCCATCAAGCCGGAAGGTTTTGCAAGATTAGATTCACTGCGCCAGCGGCGGGTACGGGTATCGAGCACGACCAGTTTGGGCGAGGACTCTAAGGTGTAATGCCACTGCTCAAATTTAAGTAATTCATCGATGAGCAGATCCTGACTTTCGCTTTCTTGTCGCGTAAAAAACGCATCGAGCAGCGGGCGGATATCGGCGGCAAATTTATCAGGCGCGTTGCCAAGTCCTTGGAATAAGGTGTAGCCGATTAAGGCATTACCAATGATGCGTTTCGAAAATGCGTGTTCGTAGGCCGCTTGTTCCCATTTAGCCGTCAGGTTCCAATCATCGGTGACGTCGTGGTCATCAAACATCATATAAACGGGAATGTGCGCCATAAAGCGCCTGACTTGCCCCAGCCCAGCTTTAAAGCCGAGCAAGTGTTGCCACTCATTTTGCCAGCGGGCGGTATTGGCGGGTGATAAGCCGTCGACATCCTTCGAGATATTCACTAATTCCCACAGTTCAGGTGACCAAGTGAGTAAATACAGGGCGATGATTTCATTTAGGCTGACCAAATGATTTACGGCGATGGAGGAGGTAAAAATGGGGTGATTGCGATACCAACGCCAAAGCGCGGTTTTGGCCGGATATTGGGTATGAGGCAACAGGTTTTTATGCCGTTGATACAAATATGCGGGTTGATAATGAATGTCTTCACTAGTGGTGATGCTCGCGCCTTCAAATTGCTCATGTTTAAGACCAAGCAAATCGATGACTTGCCCTATGGCGCTTAACATAGGTCCCGCAACATCATCAATATAGACCTGATCACCACTCATTATGATAAGTGCTGGGCGATCATCCTCCGCACCCCTGTTGATTATCTTGGCTAAATGGGTATCGGCGGCGACCAGTGCATCGTCACTGTGGTGATGCGGATTGCGGCAGGAACCGTGGAATACTTGGGTTAATTCAGGGGTAAAACGTACACTTGGCGTCGACGCATCGCCGTAGTTTAGCTGGCTTATCGTGGCAAAAATATCACCATGCTGAGCGGCAGACACTTGGTAAGGTGTGACGATATTGGGCGCGAGCAACTCTGGGCGCGACAGTATTATTAGATATTGATGGGCATGTTGCCCAAGTGGCACATAGTGTAAATCGGCATCCTGCAATAGGTACTCTTGCTCACCAAGACGCAGCTTAAGTTCAGTTAATGGCTCACGACTTACAAACCACAGGGTAAAGTGTGAGGCATCGCAGTGGCGCAGCATGGGGCCAGCTAATATCAGAGGAAGTGTCGTACTCAAATTCTGCCTATGGGTATTTGGGTTAATCTTGCATGAGTTAACCCTAAGTAAGTTTGGTTTAGAAGAGTAAACAAGTGCGTTGAATATGAAAAGCTTTTAGAATTGTTAGCCATAAATATGCGTTGAAACTGAATGGGGCGATATGGCTAAGATTATGGTCACGGGGGCGACTGGGCTACTCGGTAGAGCTGTCGTAAAACAGCTTGAATTAACAGGACATCAGGTTATCGCCACGGGTTTTAGCCGCGCAAGTGAACGAGTGCATAAACTCGATCTTACCGCCCCTTTGGATGTCGAGGCATTTATCGCCCGCGAGCAACCGCAAGTGATAGTGCACTGCGCCGCCGAGCGTCGCCCCGATGTTTCCGAGCAAAATCCGCAGGCGGCATTGGCACTTAACTTAACCGCCAGCCAAGCCTTAGCTATGGCAGCTAAGGCCAATAATGCTTGGCTTATCTATATTTCCACTGACTATGTGTTCGATGGCACTCAACCTAAGTATGCTGAAGATGCAGCAACTCATCCGGTTAATTTTTATGGTGAATCTAAGCTAAAGGGCGAAGAAATCGTGCTAGACACTAGCGCTGATTTTGCCGTGCTACGCTTGCCAATCCTTTACGGTCAAGTAGAAAAGCTGAGTGAATCTGCTGTGCTAGTGCTGGTTAACCAATTGATTGAGCGTCGCGCTCAGGGTGTTGATCGTTGGGCGATACGCAGTCCAACCTCGACCGCCGATATTGCCCAAGCCATAGACAAGATGATTGCACAGCATATTGTAGCGCCAATAGTGCAGGGGATTTATCACTTTAGCGCCGCAGAGACTATGACTAAGTATCAGATGTTGTTGACCTTAGGAGAGATTTTACAACTCAGTACAGCGTACTTAACACCTGAGTCGACGCCGACAGATAACACCAAGCGGCCAAGGGATTGCACCTTAAGCTGTGCGCGTTTAGCTGCGCTGGGGATTTGTTCTGAAATTAATTTTGCCACTGGCGTGCGCCAAGCATTAACACAATCGAGTGGTGCACTTGCCACGCTCGGACTCACTCTGTAGGAATTGCCATGGCTAAGATCTTAGGGACCAGTCTACAGGCTGCCGACCAAGTCGCATTACTGCGAACCTTAGGTTTGCTGCTGCAAATAGGCTTAACCACGTTTGCCGCCGATACTTTTGGTCTTAGCCTGCAAATGGAGCCGTTAGTGCATGTGTTAGTGCTGGAGGTGTTATATCTTTCGCTCACATTGGCGCTACGTAAACCCTTATTTGCTAAGGAGCGCGGCCTTTTTATTGCGCTCAGCTTAGACACATTATTTTGGATATCTTGGTTGCACTTTTCCGGCGGCGCGACCAATGCGTTTATCTCGTTATTACTGTTGCCGATTGCACTTGCGGCTGTGACTTTGCCGATCTGGGCGCCTTGGGCACTGACGGCTATTTCAACCTTTGCCTACAGCCTGATGATCTTTACTGTGCCCGAATCCCCCATGCAGCACCACGGTATGGACATGAGTTCCCACTATTTAGGCATGTGGTTCAACTTTGTGATTTCAGCTTTGGTGATGACAACCAGCGTGGCGTTAATCACTAAGCGTATGCGCCGCCAAGATGCGCAGTTAGCCTATATGCGCGAAGGGCAATTGCGTCAGGAACAACTCTTAGCCCTAGGTACAGTATCGGCGCAGATGGCACATCAACTGGCCACGCCGCTCTCGAGTCTGAGGTTATTACTCGATGAAGTAAAAGAAGACATGAGCGATACCTCGATAACGATAGTCGAGATGGAAACTGCGTTAGGTCGCTGTGAACATACGCTTGCCGAGCTGAGATTAGCGACAGAGTCGATCCGCGATCGCCGCCAGCGCCCACTAAAGATCATTGAGCTGGTGGATAGTTTAAAGCAAAAAACCTTGTTGTTAATGCCGCAAACTGAACTGAATTGGTTGATCACTTGTATGCCTGAACAACTGGCAGAGCAAAGTATTCTGACTGATATGAGTTTAACGCCAGCCATCATGGCCTTGATTGAAAATGCTGCCCGCGCTAGCGCCGAAACCCTAGGTGCGCCGCAGGTGGATATCAGTGTAGATATAGCGCCAAGCGAAGAGCAGATCTACTTGCAGATCCGCGATTATGGCACTGGTATCGCGCCCGATTTATTGCCACAGTTGGGCACCTTACTCATAGAAAGTCCCAAGGGTTTAGGTGTTGCTTTGCTACTCAGTCATGCCAGTTTAGAGCGTTTGGATGCAGAGTTGATTTTGGCTAATCATCCCCAAGGTGGCACTGTGGCACAAATTCGTTTCACTATTTTAAGGGAGCTGGCGCCGTCTGTATCGCACAAGACTAAGGTTAGTGACGAGGTAAGTTCATGAAACGTTTGTTGATTGTTGAGGATGACCTTTCCCTTGCGAGTATTTTAGGCCGCCGATTAACACGCCATGGCTTTGAATGCCGATTAACCCATGATGCCAGTGATGCACTGCTGGTGGCGCGGGAGTTTCGTCCTAGCCATATTCTTTTAGATATGAAGCTTGCCGAAGCCAATGGCCTAGGGTTAATTGTGCCGCTGCGTCATCTGCTGCCCAAGGTGACTATGGTGTTACTCACAGGTTACGCCAGTATCGCCACTGCGGTGGAAGCGATTCGCCTTGGCGCCGATAATTATTTAGCTAAACCTGTGGATACCCAAACCTTGCTCGCCGCACTGGAAATGGATGGGCATTCCCATACTCTTCAAGAAGATGAAGTCGACGATTCGCCACTTAATCCTAAGCGTTTGGAGTGGGAGCATATTCAGCAAGTGCTCAATGCTAACCAAGGCAATGTGTCCGCCACTGCTCGCCAATTGGGAATGCATCGCCGGACGTTGCAACGTAAATTGCTGAAGAAACCAGTGGGTGAAAGTGGACATTTGAAGTAACGATTCATCCACGTGTGGGCAAGGAGCAACAGGCAACAGCTTAAGGCAAACCTGATGAGGTGCTGAGGCTGAGCCGTTTGACCATAAAAAATGCCACTCAAAAGGGTCGAGTGGCATTAACAAGAAAACGAGAAGTGAATCGATGAATTAGCGCTAGGATTTTACGCTAGCGCCATTGCACGATTAGGTTATGCGATTAAAAATTAACGGTTTCTTCGTTTGAGCAAGGGCCGTTAGTTTCACATACTTTATAGGTGAAGCTTGCGCCAGCTAGGTCGGTGAAACGGTCAATAAACGATGAGCTGCTTGAAGTACCCACCGCAACACCGTTACGGAAGATAGTATACTCATCAGCGTTGTGACCATCCCATTCGAGTGCAACACGTATGCTACCGCGACGAGATTTATTCGCATTTTTAACTGCCATTTCTAACGCGACTTCAGGGACTTCAACCGCAAATTCTGCCGAAGTGCTTGCTGTTGCGCCATCGTTGTCAGTTACAGTCAGTGTGACTGTGTAGCTGCCTGACTGGGCATACTGATGATTGACACTCGCACCTGCGGCATTTGTACCATCACCAAAATCCCAGTTCCATGACGTCAGGTCACCATCGCTGTCAGTACTGGTGCTTGTGAAGCTGCCGTTACCGTTAGCAAAGCTTGCAGTAAAGCCTGCGGTTGGAGCTTGGTTTGGTGTGTCATCGCCGTCATAAGCACCCACTAGGCTCACACCTGTGTAGCTGCTATAGCCGCTGACCATCACCCAATAAGTTCCCGTTTGAGCAGGATCAATAGCACAGCTTTCGGCATTACCTGACTTGTATGGACGACAGTCATAGCTGCTAGAGGTCGGCGCTTGACCAAATTTAACATACATGTCCGCATCACCTGTGCCGCCTGACATATTGAAGCTCAGGTTAGTTGCACCGCTAGCGACATCGAGTTTGTAGTATTTTTTGCTACCTGACGCACCCGCTAAACCTGTCACAGCAACACCGTTGGCGAGCTCAGTGGCTTCTGGTGGTGGCGGTGGTGGTGGCGTTTCACAAGGTGTGATACCCACGGCGGCAAACGCAGTAACCACATCGTCAGCACTTAAGCCTAAGTCAGTTGCGGCCGATTTAACACCACAGGCGCCTTGCCAGAATAAGCTGTCCGCCGTCCAATATAATTGGTTAGCGACTACAAATGTTTGGAATGCTTTGCGTGTATCCCAACCCGGTAAGTTAGCTAAAGTGTAGAAAGCTTTATTGAATACACCTGAACTGTGGTGCACATCGATGCCATCATAGTAATCGTCGATATGACCGATTGAGATACCGTCTAAGGTTGGATCTGCCATGTAGCGCAGTGCACCACTGCCTTTAAAGATATCGGCGCCGACTAACCAGTCGTTTGTGCCGTGCATGTAAAATTCAGCGGCTTCACCCGCCATATCTGAGAAGGCTTCGTTCATGCCGCCAGATTGATCTGCGTAAACCAGCCCTGAGTTTTGCTCAGTGAAACCGTGGCTCACTTCGTGTGCCGAGACATCTAAGCTCACTAATGGGTGGAAGGTAGTTGCGCCATCACCGAAGGTCATAGCGCTGCCGTCCCAGAAAGCGTTTTCGTAGTTGTTGCTGTAATGAACTCGCATCGTTAACTGAAAGGTTAACGGTGCAGTGTTGTACCACTCGCTATACATCTTGTAGATCACGTTGCCGAAGTAGTGCGCATCGTTTAATGGCGAGTAAGCACCGTTGATCTCTTTGACTGTATTGCGCGGACAAGTATAAGAGAAGGCAGTGGCGCCTGATGTGGCACCGTTTAGGTTAACGGTTTTCACGTTAGGTGAGTTCATGGTGCAAGTGTCACCGCTCACTTCAACGTCTAAGCTAGAAAAATCAGTACCGTATTCGTATTGGCCTGTCTTAATGTTACCGCCTGGACCTGTGCCGGTTGCAGCATGGTTAATCCCTTCCCAACGCTTAATCACTTCACCTGAGTGCGCGTCAACCATAGTGAATGGGCGGCTTGGCTCATCGCCATATACTACAAATGAGGTCACATAAACGAGGCGAGTTTTAGCGGCATCATCGAGGTAAAGCCATAATTTTGCTTGTTTGTTTTCAGCTTTTAGGCCTGCAACGGCTTTGTCAGACTTGCCACGGATCGCAATATCTAACGCTTTGTTAGCCGTTAAAGTAGGTTTGACAAAATCAGCCGACTTTTCAATATTTTTTAATACGCGGCCAGACATGTCGCTGTAAAAGCCCATGCTCGATTGTGACGTCGCAACAGAGAAACCATAAACAGGTACGCCATGGAAATATTGTTGTAAACGTTGTTTTTGCTTGCCTTGACCTAGGTTGAGTTTTTTCTCTACTTTGAGTTGGCTACCTGCGTCTAAGCTGAACTGAGACACTAAGTTATTGCTTGAAGACGCGCTTCTAAGAGTACCGACATCGACAACATCGGCAGCAAATGCGGATGTGCCTAAAGTGGCCGACACAGCAATGAAGAGTAGCGACAGTTTTTTGTTTAGCATCATGCTTGAAATCCTTTTTCCGTTTTGTAAATAACGTTGGAATGCCATACAGCTTAACTGGCTCGGGCGAGCGTTTTTTATTGTGATTTCTACAGGGTCGTCGGCATCCCTCTGCCATGGCCGCATAGAATGAGCTGTTGCTCAGGCGGGAATTCTCAGATTTTTATTCTGTGCAAAGCGTGAATAACCGCATGACTCTAGATGTTATTTAAATGTAAAAGCGTTAACAATCGTACAAAAGAACTATCTTCAACGTTCATTTAGACGCTTTTAAATCTGAATTAGGACTTTTGGGTAATAGCGATTTAGCCAAGCGGAAGGGTGATGCACTTGAGTGTTTTAAAATAATTTAATGATTTATTTCAATTGTTTATTTTTCAGTGTTCTTGAAAAGGCTTGATTAAGGATGGGGTGTGCGTTGGGGGCATCATCCTATCAAGGGGTTAAAACCCTCGGCTTTGATTTATTAATTTAGAAAGACTCCATCGGAGTTGCCGCTGCTTGACTTGCTCTTCAGCTTATTTCACCAAGGTAACTCTGTGCCATCGTAGGCAAAAAAACGCCCTGTTTGTGCGGGTGTAGCATTGGCAATGATGGGCAGTAAGCAGTTTGCGACATACTCAGGTGTAAACAATTTGCCTTTGGGGACACTCTGTTGAAATGGCTGAGATAATGGCGTGTCTGTCGTGCCCGGATGCAGAGACAACACCACGCCGTGTTTCATGGTGCGTTGCCACTCAATCGACAGTGTTTTGAGAAACATATTCAGCGCAGCTTTTGAGGCGCGATAGCTGTACCAGCCACCCAATCTATTATCGGTAATGCTGCCGACTCTCGCCGATATCACCGCAAATCTTGCCGAGCTACTTTGTTTTAAGGCATGGCAGAAGTGTTTAGCCAGCATGACACTGGGCAGGGTATTGAGCGTTAAATTGTGCTGGAAAAAGTCGATATCCAGTGACTGTAGGCTTTTTTCTGGCCCTTTATCTTGGTTGTGTAAAATCCCGACACAGTTAATAATCCAATCTAATTCAGTGAGTTGTTTACTTAGCTGTCTAATCTCAGCTTCATTGGTCACATCTAAGGCATGCCATTGGATTTTCTCCTGCCTGTCTTGGGGAAGATGATGCCAGTAGGTGGCGTGCACAGTGGCGTCGGGATATGACTCTTGAATTTGCTTAACTATGGCTTTGCCAATACCCCCACTCCCGCCGACGATAAGTACTTTCATAGCAAACTCTCCCTATCCAAATATCTATATCAAATTCTTTATATCAAACTCTTTATATCAATGAGTCACGCTTAGCATTACTCCGCTACAAACGGTTTAGGTGAACGAGGTTGTGTTCCGCTGTGGCTAATATGGCACTCCTTACGGACTCGTCCATTTTGTCCCAAGTCTGGTATAGCATGCCGATCCTAGGATTTTGTGACAATCGCGCGCGGTGTTTGTCCATAAAGCGCCAATAAAAGCTATTGAACGGGCAGGCAAGTGCGCCGCTGCGCTCTTTTATCTTGTAATGACAGCCGCTGCAGTAATCACTCATTTTATTGATGTAAGAGCCGCTGGCGGCGTAGGGTTTAGTACCGACAATGCCGCCGTCGGCAAACAATGCCATGCCGCGGGTGTTGGGCATTTCAACCCATTCGATGGCGTCAACATACACGCCTAAATACCACTCATCGACTTGATTTGGCTCGATTTCGGTTAATAAGCAGAAATTGCCGATCACCATTAAGCGCTGAATATGATGGGCGTAGGCAAAATCTAATGATTGGGATAAGGCTTGTCGCATGCAGCTCATCTTGGTGTCGCCATGCCAAAAATAATCGGGCAGCGTCCCATGGGCATCGAGCGCGTTAGTACTGGCGTACTGCGGCATATTGGCCCAGTAAATGCCGCGAACATATTCTCGCCAACCTAATATCTGTCGTACAAACCCTTCAACTTGGGCGATATCAATCTCAGCATTCGTTTGATAACTGTCGATGGCCGCATTGATGACTTCTAACGGGCTGATTAATTTACTGTTAAGGCTGAATGATAGTCGACTATGGTACAAGCTCCACTTGGCAGGATGTTGCGCTGTCATGGCATCTTGAAAACGGCCAAAGGAAGGCAAGCAAACCTGACAAAAATACGTTAATAATTCGAGGCTTTGCGCACGGTTTATCGGCCACAGCAATGGCGCATCAATACGACCCATGGTCGGGATTTGGTGACGCTCAAGCCGTGCGAGAATTTCAGTTACATCGAAGCTAAACATTAATGGCTCAGGCAAGACTTTTATATCTTGAGTTTTAAGTTTTTGACGGTTGCAGGCATCAAAGTTCCACTGCCCGCTGAGTGGTTTCCCGTCATGCATCAAGATGTTGAAGCGTTTACGCATACGGCGATAAAAGTGCTCCATCATAATGTGTTTGCCGACGGGGAACTGCGCATCAATTTCGTTAAAGGGTAAGATAAAGTGCTCTGTATCGACACAGTTCACCACGGCAGTGTTGAGCTTAAGTTGGCTCAATTGTTTGAGTAAGCGGTATTCATCAGGCCTTTGGTATTCAAACTTGATCGCGCCAACCTGTGTTACCTGATGTTGAATGAGCCCCAGTAGATCGCTATAGCCCTGAGTGTTATTGAAGGTGTCATCAAGGGTGAGATAGAGCACTTGATGCCCTTGCACACGCAGCTCTTTGGCAAATTGCGCCATTGCTGCAAAGAAGGCACATATCTTTTGCACATGATGGGTCACATAAGTGTTTTCTTGGTGCAGTTCTGCAATCACATACAGCACTTGATCATCAACACGGTTAAACCAAGAATGCTGGGCATTGAGTTGATCGCCTAAAATTAATCTAACTGTATGGAATTGCTGTAATTGCATTAAGTGGACTCGTTGAATGACTTTCGCGGTTAAGCATTTCGCGGTTAAGCATTTCGCGATGGGATATTGCCGGACATTACGAATTGGGTTGCAGTGAGGATCACAAAGCAGGGTATTTGTCGTGATTTCGACAAGGAGGTTTATCTAAACTTGGTTTTATCGCTTTTAAAGCAAAGTCAAAGTCGTGGGGCTTCACCCCTTGATTTTCAATCAAGAGTCCTTGCCGAACAACGTCGATGTCTAACTGCCAGTTCGTCATCCTTGGCTCTCGTTTGTACCGCTGTTTCGCAGCACTCACCCTAGCGAAGTTACATGCATTAACTCTTTATTTATAAGCAGGGCTTTGTAGTGGTCAACTAAATTTGGCCACAGCTTTAGAATCTTCCCAAAATCTTCGCTCTGATTCATTTGGGCTCAATCCTGCATTGTAATGATGTGGCCTGACTTCACAGTAATAACCAATGATGTAATCAGTCACATCTTGTTTAGCTTCGCTAAAACTCTTGTAGCCTTGGGTCGGGATCCATTCCGTTTTTAAACTCCTGAAAAATCGCTCCATTGGCGCATTATCCCAGCAGTTACCGCGACGGCTC
>NZ_JAKKSE010000033.1:0-38243 GCF_025653595.1 Shewanella sp. SM95 | reverse complement strand
AATATTACCTATAGTGCCAATCATCCCTATTAAAATGTCATTAACATCAACTTTAGAACGCTTATTTATTTCATCGAAATCGATTTTAGAAATGTATTGAACATCGTCATAATTGATGTACCCATTTTTAACATTTTTTGATGTAACCAAGGGAAATCCGTTTTGTTGGTACTTCGGTGATGCATGAGTACCATCCCTCACGTCGCAAATATCTTCTAAAACTTTCTCCTCCCACTCCCCACTAAACCCCTTAAAGCGAATCTCCGGCACTTTGTTTTTAACACTCATCTTATTCGCCTTTCAATAAGTTAGTGAGTTCACTCAAGCCTTGTAGGTCAAACTCATTTCCGGTAAGTTGGCCCATCATGTCGGCCAATTCTTGCTCGGTGGTCTCTATCTCATTCGCTACTTGCGAATAAGTCACCGCGTATTTATCGGCAAGGGCTTGCACTTTACTGGTGAGCTGAGTAATCACGGCGCTTGGCATGGCGGCGAGTTCAAGACTTAATGGCGCTATCCATTTTAAGTGCAGCAATTCGTTTACTTGATCAATGGTTAAGCCTTCGATAGTGGTTTTAGTTTTTAAGTGCAGGGCGATTTGGGCTTCCTTGACCGCTTTTTTCAGGGCTTTTTCTTCATCAATGAGTTTATTGGTCGCCATTATCTTGGCTTCGTAGCTTTCCTGCTCAAATTTAACTTTGCTGTCTTTCTGTTCTTTCAAGAAGGCTTTGGCCGCCTTGGCCACTTCGGCATTGGCAAAGCCGTCTTTGCTTTCTTTTACGGTGTCTTGCTCTTTGTCTTCTTCAGAAAGGGATTCGAGGATTTCTTCCAGCGTGCTGGCAATTTCGACAAGGCGGTTTTCTTGTTTATCCAATGCGGTTAAATCATCACTTAGGTGCGTTTGTTGTACTAAATCAAACGGCAATACATGGCCTTTGTAGCCGTCTTGTACTTCGGTGTCTTTACCGTCTTTTTTCTTGATAACAATATTTTGGTCAACTTGTTTCGTGGCGGCAAAGCCTTCGGTGTGCATCATCTCTAAATCGGCGCTAATCACTTGCCATTGGTTGTTTAAAAATTGGTAGGCTTGGTATTTGTCGATTAGGGCAATAGGTGCCAAACGGGTGAATAGCTCGGTACTTAATTCAGGCTCTTGCTGGTTGCGGTTAACACTTTCCCAGTTTTGGATCAGATGGGTGTGCAAGTAGTCATCAAAGCTGCTGTTGCCACTCACACCATGACTGCCGCCATCAAACGCTTGGTTGTAAGTGTTAATAAACTCGATGACTTGCGGGTGCTGGGTAATGGTGGCGTTGACCGCGTCTTTAGTAATGGCTAACTCGCTGTATGCGCTGGAGGTTGGCGTAAACAAAGCGGCGTGCAATTGTGGCAGGGTTTGCCAGTAGTGTTTTAGTTCGGCAATTTCGCTATTGGGAATGCCGCCTAGCATGGTGGCGCGTAAATCCCAGCTTGGCGTGGCCTTAGAGGAATCGACATAACGGGGTATGTTGAGATTGTAGCCGTTGTCGCGCAGGGTTTGTTTGCTGACCAGCTGCGAGAATGAATCGTTGTTTTCGCGGTGAATGACCGCATCCACAATGCGCTTGATGTCACTGGCTTGCAGTTTGTTGTTTTTGCCTTCTTTTAAAAAGTGTTTAGAGGCATCCACCACTAATACATCGGTATTTTGTCTTTTTTGTTTTAATACCAAAATCACGGTAGGAATACCGGTACCAAAAAAGATATTAGCGGGTAAGCCGATAATGGCATCAATATGATTTTGCTCAATGAGCTGGGTGCGAATTTTCCCTTCTTCACCACCACGAAACAGTACGCCGTGGGGCAATACAATGGTCATAATGCCATCGGGTTTTAGGTGGTAAAGGTCGTGCAGCAAAAAGGCAAAATCGGCTTTGGTTTTAGGCGCTAAGCCAAAACGGGAATAGCGCGGGTCGCTGTCTTTAAAGCTGGGGTCCCACTGTTGCGAATAAGGCGGGTTAGAGACGACCGCATCCACATACAGGGCGTGGTAAGAGCCTTGCGGGTCGTTTTCATCAAAATATGGCCAATCGTCTTCTAAGGTATCGCCATTACGGGTTTTGATGTTGCTAGCTTTAATCCCGCGCATGATGAGGTTCATACGGGTGAGGTTGTAGGTGTTGGCTTTTAGCTCTTGGGCATAATAGGTAATGCTGTCTTTACTTTTGGCGTATTTTTCGACCGCTTCACCAATGTTGATCAGTAGCGAGCCAGAGCCTGAGGTTGGGTCGTAAATTTCGATGGTGTCTTTGTGTTTTAATTCGTGGGCAATAATGTGCGACATCAGTACCGAGACTTCATGGGGCGTGTAAAACTCACCGGCTTTTTTACCGGCATTGGCGGCAAATTTTTCAATCAGGTATTCGTAAATGTAGCCCAGTACGTCATAGCCTTGCTGGCTATTCATGGGGATACTTTTGATGAGATGCAGTAAATCGCTGATGGCTTTAGTACGTTTGCCCGCGCTTTCACCGAGTTTACTTAGCCCCGTTTCTAGGGTGGCGAAAATGCCTTCAAACAATTTTTTGTGGGTAGGTGAAATTAAGCGACTAAAGGCCGAAAGTGCATCGCGCACGTTGGACTCGTCAAAGTCGAAGCTAGAGTCAACCCAGGTAGAAAACAAATTATCGTAAGCGATGAAATAGCCTAAGTTGTCTTGAATGTATTTGACCGTGTCGGCGTCTGCTTCGTTTAGGGCTTTAATGTCTTCAGGTGTCATTTCCTCTTTGGTGACAAACTGCACTAATTGGTCACTGAGGTATTTGTAAAAAATAAAGCCTAAGATGTAATCTTTGTATTCGTTAGCTTCGATTTTAGAACGCATCTGGTTGGCGGATTCCCAGATTTTGGCGGCTAGTTGTTGTTTGTTCATGTTTGCTCTAAATAGTCAGAATGAGTGAGGTCGCAATATGTTTAAAGGACATAAAGCACGTATCAAAATTGGGGGGTTGCGAGTTAAACACCATGGGTTTAACAAAATCATTAAAGCGTTGCCTGAAGAGTGGGTTGCTTTCTATCTCCTGTAAGCCAAGGCGTAACTCATTAGCTGGGTCCATGACGAATTCGGCATGTTGGTTGCCAAAGCGAGCAATATCTTCTGCTAATATGGCGAGAAAAAGGGGCGCAAGTAATTCATTATCAAGGGCCTGTGCTGCATGAATACAGTGTACGTCGTAAATATGTCTAACTAAGGTGACGTCATCGTTTCGGGCTGCATCACGCTTAACAGACATTGTGCGGCGTAACATGGAAAGCACTTTCTCTACCAAGGTGGTATTTACTGATACGCAGATGAATACGTTCACTTCTTGTGGCAGCTTATAAAGCTCTGCGACTAACGATTGGATGCCCCGCGTTTCCAGCGCAAGCAGTGGAATGGTTTCCATCAGTTCTAACTTGATGATTGGGCGTAGACAAGGAGCCTGGCTAAATTGTTGCGGATATTTAAGCTCATATTCCACATAGCGATATTCATCCTGAACTAATCTAGCTTCGATAGAAAATTTGTTCGATGCAATAATCGCTGTTTCAATTTGTACTGCTAACGCTTTACGATACTGTTTTTTCCTGCCGCGACTAAGGTGTTGAAATTGCGGCGTCGGGATCAGCTTTATGTCCACGTCTTCAGACATTCGAAGTATTTTAACATTGGACTTCGCCAGTGCGGTACCGCCGGAAAACACCATTTGATGAGTTTCAAACGTTAACTGTTCAAGCTCAGAAAGTAGAGCAACCACCCAATAATCTTTTTCAATAATGGCGGGGTTTCCGAGCGCTAATGCATCGGAAACCTCTAAGAACTGTTGTTTCAGTTTTTTCATGATCTACTTGCTGGCGTCAACAGTCTGTTACCAACAACCAATTTGCGATTGAACTGTTTTTGATCCCATGAGTAATGAACGGATGAGGGGATTTGGGTGTTTTTACCGGAAAGACTTTCTAAGGACAGATTATCTATCTCGAAATCGATGTCTTTCATTTTTAATATTTCACGCATAAGTGCATCGCTACCACCTGGACAGGTAGGCATTAAACGTCCTGTCAGACTATTTATTCGCGCTTTCGTGTATAAGCCATAGCCAAGCTTCATTATCTCGCCTCTATCCATTAACTGGTTAAGCGATCGGCCAATCTGGTCATAGCTAGCAATGCCGTCAAAGTCTTTGCGTTCGAAAACGTAGCGTCTAGAACGCTTTATCTTTTGAAAGATACTGTCAACAGCAGCCATTTAAACCTCCTTACTCTACAATAGCGCGAGTATAGCTTAACGTGAGGATAATAGGAATAAATGCGGCATTGCATCAAGATTTAATGCTGCAGCAGGATTTAATTAAGCTAATGATTGATAAGTTTTAATTTATATTAAATTGGTACCCACCTATATGCCTCTGCCATTCTCACCTAGTCTGCAATGCAACAGCGTTCATCCATGAAAATGAATTATTCCGACCCAAACTCGCTCAACTTGGCTACTTTAGCAATGGTAGAACGACTGCATTTAAGCAGACTCTGCACCTGTGGCGAGCTTTTCCCTTCATCGAGTAGTAACCGAATATTTTGCCTTAATCCATGGTCAGGCTGACGCCCAAGATACTTGCCTAAGGTTTTGGCCTTTTCGGTGCCTTGCGTTTGTCCATCTATCTATTAGATAACAATCTCACTTTCTGAGGATATTCATTACTAATGGTAATGCTAAAATCGAATTTTAGAGCCTAAGCACTAAATGATTTATGTCCAGAAGTAAGCCACAAGGAGTATGAAAGTTATTCCTCTCCAACACGAACATCCTTCGAAATATCTTATTTTTTCTCGGTCTGACTGCCCGCCACACGGTTGGCAGCTAGAGCTTGGGATAATATCTCCCGTTCACGCTCTGATTGAGATAGATCTAATTTCACCTGATTCAGTTGTTTTTCGACGCTAATAAGCTCAGCTTGGAGGCTTCCGAGTTGGTTTGCTTGCTGACGATAACTATTGAGATCTGTATTAAGTCTTTGCGTATCACGCTCAAATGCCAACTTTTCTGCATTAACCTCGGCTAGTTTTGCTCGAGAGTCTGCTAATTCATTGCGCACCGATACTAAGGTTGCCGTTAAATTTTCCGCAGTCTTACCTAGCTTGGCTTCTGTAGCCTTTAATTCTGTTCGGTCCTGCGTCAATCGCTCAAGGTTCGCTGTGGTGTATGAGATCTGGTCTTGCTGCTTTGATAGTGTGGCCTGCAGAGTTGCAATGGTGGCCTTCGCTTGCTCTAACTCTCGCTGTTCTAGTTCACGCTTCGCAACATCGATGCTGAGTAATTTAATTTGCTCTCGAGATGCCCTTAATTCGGTCTCTGCTTGTGCAACGCGCCCATTCGCTGCGTCTACTAATGCTTCTGCTTTTAATACTTCGGCTTTTGCGTGATTTCTTGCGTCATCAATGGCCTTTTCGCTGGTGGCCTTTAACTCTCGCAGTTGTTGCTCTATCAGGCTTACAGCAGATTGGGCCTTTTCGACCTTGGCTGCGGTGCTGGTTTCAATCTCCGCAACTTGAGCCGCCGTAGTATTCAAGACGCTTTCTAACTTATCTTCACTGTCACTTAACAGCGATAGCGTTTCATCAAGGTTTCGCGTCAACTGGGCAACTTGCTCGGTCAGCGATTCGTTACGACGGTCAATCATGAGCAACAGTTCTTGAGACAGCAACTTAGCTACGGCAAGGCTTCCAACCTCTTCCGCGATAGCATTTTTTCTATGCTCAAGATTATTTTTGTACTCAATCAAGAACCCTTGGATCGACGATGTTCTGCCCTGCAGATGAACGCTCAAGTTACGTGTCGTTGGCTCGACACCGTTTTTAAGCATTTCATTCGCGAGCTTAGTCACTTCCTCAAGAGTTGCCTTCGGTTTCACTGCCAATTGTTCCATTTGCTTGCCTCAAACATCTTCAAAGTTAATGACTTACATCGATAAATCCCAGTGTAGCCAGTTATTCAACACTCTGCAATGGAAACGATGTTTTTACGGAAACATCGTTTCCCGTTTCCCGTGGTGATTTGCGTCATTCATGTCTTGTATGGTGCTGATATAGAAGGGTAAATCCTGAAATTTGCCAGAATCGGCCGCCGTAATAGAATGTTCCTACATCAACTGAATGGGACAGAAAAAATGACCGAACTAGCAACTACGCCAACTGCACCGCGCAACCATGCAGAGGTCGCTATGTACCACTACTATCTGACCAATGCCGTGTTGACGACGAGCCCCAACGAGCAAGTCATTGGTGATGTGTTGGGGATGGGGGAAGATGACTTTGTGATGGAGCTGTTTGCGCTGTCTGAAGCGTTTTGGCTAAAAGGTGAAGATCTCTATGCCGAGGGTAAAGCGTTCTCAGGGCTTGCGGTATTCGACGTTGTGGCTGAGCTGGCTGAGTTCTTCTGGGGGTATGTAGAGCATACTGGAGAAATGCCTGACCTTGATGCGTTCAAGCTGGATATTGACCGAGTGTTTGAGACTTACACGCGATAAATCACCTGTCTAATACTCTTCAAAACAGTGAGGCCTACAACCCCGATGGTAGTAGGCCCAACTTCCAAGCAGTAGTTTCTAACCCTGTAATGGAGTGCTTATCTTTTTAATATTTGTTCCCTCCATGTATTCTTTACGCAAAAAATCATCTTCGGGATTTTCGATGTTTCAATAATTAGCTATACTGTATTAATGTACAGTATTTGTGATTTGTCCTATGAACGTCATCATTAGTTTGGCATCGGCAGGCATACACGGCTTTGAGAGTCCAGCCGCTGGATACCAAGAGAAGGCGCTAAGCCTCAATAATCTTATTGTCTCACACCCATCAGCAACGGTATTTGCAGAGGTTACCGACGACGCTATGACGGGTCTTGGGCTATTTACCGGAGATCTACTTGTCGTTGATAAGTCATTGACTGCGACGCGGGGAGATGTCGTTTTGGCGCTGGTGCACGGCGAAACCGTTTGTCGGCAGCTAGACGATGACCATGACCATCATCAACTTCATGCCAATACCAATGCTCATTATTCCGAAATATCAGTCACAGACGGGATAGAGATTCAGGGCGTGGCCATTTGTGCAGTGCGCTTTCATCGACGCAAGCGCGATCCTCTAGTGTTGAAAAGCCTCGATGACCTTCTGGTTGAATCGACGTTTGTGGGTCGTGCAAGAGGGGAGTCTATGACGGGGGTGGGCATCCACTCCGGTGACATCCTGATAGTGTCACGTCAACTAACTCCAAGTTCCGGCGATGTCATCATAGCCATGTATAACGAGGAATTTGTTTGTAAAGTCTTAGATCTATCCAATAGCAGGTTGTTATCGGCTAATGACGATTTTGAGCCGGTATCAATTAGGCTTGATGACCGCTTCTGGTGCGAAGGGGTCGTGCCAGCATCCATTAGATTATTGAAACAACCGAGTTTATTGGTATGAGCAGCATAATAGCGTTATGCGATGGGAATAAGTTTTACAGCTCATGCGAACAGATTTTTAACCCGCAGTATCGTGGTAAGCCTCTAATTGTGGTCTCGAACAATGACGGCATGACAGTGACGTTAAGCCCTGAAGCGGCTGCGTTGGGGCTTAAAAAATTCACGCCTTACTTTCAAGTTGCTGAGTTCTGTAGGGCGAATGGCGTGGTTGTTTGCTCGAGCAATTACGCCTTGTATTCAGAAATCAGCTCTCAGTTTATGAAAGTCGCATCGAGAGAGTGTTTTTCGTATTTTCCCTATTCGATAGACGAGATTTTTGCTGAATTTGGGAATGATGACACACCACAGAACCTCTCAATATTAGGCCGCAAGCTCAGGCACGATGTCTGGCGCGAGGTCCGATTGCCTATTGGTGTCGGGCTAGGGGATACCTTAACGCTGGCGAAAGCCGCAAATCATGCAGCGAAGCGCTTAGGCTATCGCGGTGTTTGCGTGATTAAAGCGCACAATCGTGAAGCCATTTTAGGTGCAATGTTGACTACCGAGGTGTGGGGTGTAGGAAAAAGAATTGGCCAGAGGCTAAATTCGATGGGGATTCATACTGCGCTGCAGTTGGCCCAAATGAAGACTAAGACCGCGAGGAAAATGTTTGGCGTTAACATCGAAAGAACAATTTTCGAATTGAATGGGACAAAGGCGTTTAACTGGGACGATATGCCCGTTAATAAGCGACAGATATTCTCCACACGCTCAGTTGGCCAGCGAATAACGACGATAGCGGGGTTAAAAGAGGCGTTGTCATTCCATGCGTGTGAAGCGGCTCGAAAGCTAAGGGGTCAAAAATCGGTAGCACGTTGCTTGGTATTTTTTGCTCAAACATCCGCGTATGACAAGCATGGTGTTAGTGGTTTCAGTCGGACAATTCATTTACCAGCTCCCACCAGTGACAGCATGATTATCAGTCAGCAAATTACCTCTGCGGTTGAGTCATTTTATGCCGCAGTGCCGTACTATCGCGTTGGGGTAGGGCTATTAGATATAGAACCAGGCTTGCAGCTCGATATGTTCAACGACAACCTGGGAAAACCAGCGTTGATGTCAGTCATGGACAGATTAAACGAGCAAATGGGCAAAGGTGCCGTGTTCGTCGCTGCCAATGGCATTGAGAAAAAATGGCAGATGCGGCGAGCGTTCTTGAGTCCATCTTATCTAACAAATTGGAATGAAATTCCAACCATTCACTGTTAGCAACGTAGTAAAATTTGCCTCATTTAAAGCTTGTGTGATGATTACTCTCAACGAATTTAGGAGAGCATCATGCGGTTAAAATCAGATTTAGAGTTGCAAATTGAGTCTTTGGCCAAAGATTATCGAAAAAAAGATAAACGGCTATCCTGGGAGACTTGTAAGAAGAGAGCGAAAGAAGCACTCCGTAGATTTAACCGGGTGAAGCCATGCGGGGAATAGACCTATTTGCTGGAGCTGGGGGGAATACAACCGGCGGAAAGATGGCTGGACTACGCATGTTGTGGGCGGCTAATCACAACCCGTTAGTAGTTAAATATCATGAGCTAAATCATCCAGAGGTCGCACATAAGTGTCAAGATCTGCATCAAGCAGACTGGTCGTTAGTACCAGAACACGATATTTTGCTTGCTTCCCCTTGTTGTCAGGGACACAGTCGAGCAGCGGGAAAGAAGAAATCCAGCAAGAAGGCAGATTTGAGTCGGTCAACTGCTTGGGCCGTTGTGAGTTGCCTAGAGGTGCATAGGACCCCAATAGCTGTGATTGAAAATGTGGCAGATTTCCTGAGTTGGGAGCTTTTTGGTGCGTGGGAATATGCGATGCGGTCATTGGGATATTCTCTATCGTTTAACCATGTAAACGCAAGCCGCTTGGGAGTGCCACAGAATCGCGAGCGTCTATTTATCGTAGCCACTAGAACAACGAAACCGATCGTTCTAGAACTGCCAGAAAAAGGGCCAATAGCAGCTAGAAGTTTTATAGACATGGACATGCATGCGTACAAGTGGGACCATATTTCTAATCGTGTGTTAGCAACACAGAAAAGAGTCACTAATGGACGGAAACAGTTTGGTGAGGTGTTTCTTGATGCTGCTTATGGAAGCGCTAGGTCTGGACGTTCGATTGACAACCCCATAGGCACTATTACCACGATCAACAAGCATAGTCTTGTCATTGGCGATTTAATTCGGCCATTGAGTCTTAGAGAGCTAGCAGCAGCACAAACCTTTGATGAATGTTATCAGTGGCCGGCATCTGCTACGGCAACAAAAATGATGATTGGCAACGCTGTTCCGCCGGTCATGGCAAAAGAAGTTATAAGCGCTGTTTTAAAAGCTGCGTAATTAGCTGGGCAGATAAAGTAACAGATAGATTTTGAGTTTTCATTGAAAATCTACTGGAAATAGAGCGACTAAAGTGCTGTGGTATCATTCCACCAAATTTAAATGCTTGTAGTAAGGATCACCTATGAAAAGTATAAAAGTTATGATCTTAAACATCCTATTACTAGGAGTGGCGATAATCTTGTCAACAGTATTTGACCAACACCAAGCGGCACTATGGTTTGTATTTGCAAGTTTAATTATGGCAACACTCAACATCGGTAAACGAACATAGTTCAACGCGAAATAATTCAGATAAATCTTTTGAGGTGTTCATGTACAAGGCAGTATTTTTAGGTCTTTATATCGTGGCTTCAATCCTGTGCGGGTTTACCTTCCACGACTTAATAGGATGCGAAAATGCGTTGTTGGGCTCAATTGTTGGGTTTGCCTTAGGCAGTGTAGCTTTCTTCTTTGCGTTTAAGCCTGCTTCAGAATTGATATTTTCAAGTGGCCGGCAATAGAATTAGATGTTAGTTCAGTATTACTCTTCGAAGGAATATCTCGAAGTGAATTCTGACATGATAGCAATGTTGTTCGTAGGGTTTACTGCAACTGCCGCACAGGTACTCACTGCTTCTCGATAAAGTTTTGCGCCAACACGCCTAACGCCTTCGTAGTTAAACAATAGATCTGGAATACGGTCTGCAATTGATGAACCCCGCGGCACCATCAGTAAGCTAGGCAGTTTGCTGTAAGGGCAAATCAACATATAACGGTAACTTGGGTCGGCATGTGCATTGTCAGGGATAATTTCGAAAGCGCTTGCATTACCACCGTTTGTATATTCGTTGTAGAAATCTTCGAGCGCTTTTGGTTTGTTGGCCATCAAGACGTAAGGTCCATTGATTGTTTGAAGTAGGTATTCAAGCTCTATCCCAATGCCAAGGATTCGCTTTAGCTGAAATAAGGAGGCTGGTGGCAATGTTGCAGCGCTTCCGAGATACCAATTAAGTTCTTTTAGAGTAATGCTGCATAGCTTGGCAATATCAACCATCTTGCCTGGCCAATTTGCGAGAAGCATTTTTATCAGTTCTGCAGTGTTATCGCTGTGTTCATATTCGTCATCATCGCTCAGTTCGATATAGTCAGCGTTCGTGCCGCTCATTAACCACATGAAGTTGTCAATTGAATCTCTCTTGAAATAGCGAGGCCCGGATTCTGGTAGCGACTTTTCCCACGACGACAACCAATCCCCAGTTTGCCAATCGAGTTCGGTGTCATTTAGTGGTGCGCTCAAGGGCTGTATTGGTTGCTGCAGCCATTGCATAATTTTCAATGCCTCTTTACCGCTGTGGTAACTTGGTGCGATTCTTACATCTTTCAGATGATCATCTTTCGCAAAACGGCATAAGGTATCAAAAGGTGTTTCTTGCGGTTGGGGCGGAGCCGAACTCGCTGTCATGGAGATATATTGCGCACTTTCTTGCGCAGACCTTAGTGAGCCTGGGTGTGATCTATCATTAGGCGCAGTAACTTGCAGTTCTACGCCAAGTGGTTGCAGTGCTTCGGCAAGTAACGGGCAAGCTGCATGTAGATACTTGTTTACGCGCACAATATCAGGCAAGCCCCTTAACCCTTTGGCGTGCTCCCAAGCATTGGCCAAAAATCCTTTAATTGCAATTGGCGCGTCAATTGGTGCAAATGTCATCCAGCGAATGGGTAGGCCTGCGACTGTGAGACCGTAAAGTAAAATAGGGCTTAGTTGGTAACGCTTGGCGTCACTGACCGTCATTGGGTCAAGGAGTTTAACGATACCGTGCTTGGGATGAGCAAAAAGGTATTTCGCCGTTGCTACATAGAGATGATGAATACGCGGTTCTTTTTGCATCGAATAAAACTCCAGATTGAATTGGTTTCACTCTACGTGCGATCCGGTAATAGCTGCTCATAGATAATGATTATCAACGTGCTTAAATGTTAATGTTTGAAAGTTGTCGCCAGAAATATACCCCAGATAACACTACTACAAAGAGTAACATTACCAATAAGCACAGTGCCATGATAGAGCTGAGCAAATTCAAAAGAGTGGTGTAACTGAGTGGCAGGGCTCCAATCACAAAACACAGGCAGTACAGAGCAATATAGCTGTTATTCAGATCAAACTTGCTTGGAACGGCATTAGCCACGACTGAAGAAGTGAAATACATCCAGATTCCAAACCGCAACGGTTCATCAACGGCGAAATTATAAAGTGCAGACCAGTCAATGGTGGCTGGCGCCTGGAATAACCAATTAAGTATGCACACAACAGCAAATCCGCCGAAAAGCGGGGCTATTCCGACGAATAAACGTAACACAGGGCTAATTAATGATGGTCGGTACTGGTACTGCACGAAGCCAAGTGTGCCGTCAGGCTGTGGTGAGAAAAAGGATATTTTGGTAATAGTAAACCGAACCAGAATTGCAGTAAGAGCATGACTGAGTTCATGGACAATTACACCCGGGGCAGCATAAAGACGAAACAACAAACCACGCCCAATGGTGGAAAATACCCTGTCGCGCAATAGTGACAGTAGCGTTAGGGCTATCCCTAAACTGAATACTGCTAGCCAGCCTTCATTTGCCATAAGTGGTTATTTAAGGTTAATAAATACTATCAGATATTTCCATTTCCCTAATGCTGTATGCATGGGCGATGTCGGCGCGTTCAACGGCGTTTTTCGCATCGGCCTCAAGGCGCTCAACCATCAGTTCTAATGTTTCCATTTGCTTGGCACGGCGTAAGCGCAATACATAGGTTTTCACTGTGTCACTAGCACTATTGAAGTTGAACATCTCACGTAACATTGTTTAGTCCCGAGCAAAAGATTTCCAAATGTAATTCTGGGGAAGACATTAACACCAAATGATAATTCCCAATATAACCGATGCCAAAATAATTCAATTTAGACCATCATGCAAACTAGGGGGAAGGAATAAGCAAGAGCACGGAGTACACCTGATAATTCCGTTAAACTCTGACGCGCTTATTCTGGCGTTTCCTTGGATATAACTTGTTTAACTCGCTTCACCGTCGAGGTGCGATTGAGTGTTAATCTGGCGATTTTCTCTTGAGTGAGATTGCCTGCCTCCAACAGATCAATCACATATTGATACTGCTTGCGCCATTCCTCGCCACCGACTTTGATGGTTCCCTTGGGGCGCCCAAAACTGCTGCCGCTTTGAATCGTCTGGCGAATCCCTTTACGCACAGCATCTAATCGCTTGGGTTCGTAACGCCAACGCCCTGTGGCAATAAAGCGCTCGTCCTTATCGAAGGGGGCTTAGTCATTGGCTACGCGTGTGAATGCGGCCTTAAGCTGCTTCAATGCTGACGCATCGAGGCTCAGATATTCTTGATGCTTTCCTATCTCTCTCTTTGATAGCCGGTATCGATACAATACATACTGCTCCAGATAACCGCCGTAAGGGATTAACCGCAATACTTTGGTGGAGATGTCCTGGTTAAAGTGGGCTTTCATCTCTGACATGACTTCAGCTAACCTTACGTTCACTTCACGACGTGTCCGGCCCACCTTATAAATGACTTCACCACTGTCTAGGGTTAACTCAAATAAATAGGTGGTAGCCATCATCAGCTGCTGTTGGCGCCAAGCCTCAATCTCAAAGTGTGCTCGATGTAGTTCGTTGTTAGCCACTAACTGCGATTTTCTATGTATCCGGGCTGTGAGTTGGCGGCGAAACCAGTTGCTGAATTTACTCAGCGATAGTTGGCCGGTGATGATTAACGCGGCATCGGTCAGTCGATATTTACCCGTGTAACTGTCGGTCTCAATAAGATTGTGCTTTAACAGATCACGAACATGCTTAGGTTCATACCAAAATACTTCCCCAGGATGGGCTTCGGCGTAATTCTGTAAGACATTAACAAGGAAATCAGGCGCGCAAAGGTGAAAGTGATCCCAGCCTGGTATTTGTGGCAGCTGTTGCAGTGACTCATGGCAGGTTTCGCCGTCATGTCGAAAGTGATGAATATTGACTAGCCCCTTTGCGGCGATCAACGGCACGGCACAAAAGGGGCAGGAGAGGTCGGTTTTACCACTATTTACCACATCGATAGCGATTAACTCTCCGTCTGTGGCTTTTCCGAGTGTTAAAAAGGCATTGGAAGTCATACTTAATTGACCCTGTTAAATGTCGAATAAATGTAGCTCAAATAAGTATGGGGAAGAACGTAAGTTATATCAACCGGTCAGGTCATCAGGTCATCAGGGCGGCTAGGGTATTCTAATCTCAATTCAATGGCTAAAGTCGATTATTTGCAAAATCTGCCATAATCTTGTCGTCACTAAGATTATCTAAATTTCTCTTCCACTTTCTCAAATATGGCCATCGCCACTTTATTGAGCACTATTAATTATCTATCCAGATACTCAAGAGGTAGGGGTGTACACCTATCTTTGTTAGCCCACATCATTGCATGATGGTCTAAATGAGGTTACAGTAAGACAACAACAAAAATACTTTAAGGTGATAGCTTTGTGTATCATATCGGATAGCTATGAAGTGATCCAATCCTCATTGCGGGAGCTCAATCACCTGCTTGATTCGAATACCCCTATCCGTGCCAGCGTGACACCTGTACCGCCCGTCATAAAATCGGCTGAGAAAGTGCGCGAGCCGGTGACGGTGATTTCGGTACGCGAAACACTGGGTCTTGCAGCAGTAACGAAAGCCAAACTCGCTTACGGTGATTTACACATTCATCCTGATTACTCGCAGCGCTCAGCTCGTAGAACGCCTGGGGTGCTTTGGTACTCCACATCGCCGTTAGTCACTCACAAAGTTATGGATGTCATTGCCCGGATTAACTTGGCTAAAGCGGCCATCGAGAAGGAAATCACCACCAAGTACAGCGCCCGTGCAGACAGATTTGAGAAACTACGAGAGGTTTGCCCTGGTGTCATGGCGTTACATCTCTATCGCCAAATCCGATGCTTTGACGAACCCATGACCTCGGCGCGGCTCAGCTGGTTATGCAAGGATGTGGTGTCGAAGGTCGATAAAGACAAATTGCTACAGCAACTGAACGCGGATATTAAGCGCCTTGGCGATGAATGCCCAAGTCAGCTATTGCTGTTAAAGCAGAACATCTTGAACACCCCCGAAGCGATGATTCGGGCGCGTCGGGATATTCAGCCGCAGCCCGTGGCCAATCTCATGATTAACGGGAAGGTGAAAACGGTTACCGCTACGATGCCGCTTATTGTATTGCAAAGTGAGCCGTTAGAGATCAAGCCACTCACTACGTTTGACGCTTCAGTTAAGCGCGGTACTCGTGCCGATAAGCAAGCAGCTACGCCACTGGGCTCCTTTAATGGCTCCAGCTATGAAGCAAGGAATTAAAGACCGCAAACGGAGAGTAATTAGGTCAATTTTTGCGTAATTCCCATGACGTAATACAGTGCGTAAAGCAATGTAATTTGAAGGCTTATGAATGAACAGTTACGAAGAGCAGCTTAAATCCGTCTTTCACACATCGCAGATGCACTTGTATATGACTTGTGCTGAGTCAGACCGATTTGTGCCAATGCAACGCCGCAATGAGATCCTGATAAAAAGGTTAAAGCCTTTTGTGGATGACAAGTCATACCGTGAAATCAAGAGTCATATTAAGCGTGTTATCCAGCTTGGTCGCAAAGGGCAGGATATGGAGGCCTGCATCAATCAAATGCTATCAGTAATCAATAGCTCCAGCGTGAAATACGATAGGATGATGGCGTTGGCTGAATGGTTAGTTACTACGATTGAGGTTATCGAAACGCCGATTCAATTCCGAACCAGCGAGCAACCAGTAACAGTGGACCACAATGTCTGTGAGATCCGCTTTAATCGCTTAGAGATTGAAAATTGCTTTAATGAAGACGGCCAACAAATTGCTCCGATGATAATTAACTATCGCTACACTTCAGAGGACAATTTAATTGCACTTAAGAAGGTGTTTAACTCAGATTATCAATTGATTGAATGTATGGTGTTAACAAACAACACTGCCAACTTATTTATCATCGATAGCGCTCATTGGTTGGATGCTCAATAGTGCTCAAATAGCTGAAAGGAACTCTCGGTATGATTCAATTACCCTCTCTCACCTTACATGATGTTGTACGCAACTTATCCGGCTTAGGCTTCTTTTGGGCGTTGTGGATGATATTCCCTTATCGACATAATCACGCAATACCTCTACTTCGGTCTGGTGCCGCTATCGCTTTGATGGCGGCTGGGTTGTATAGGCTAAGTGATACAGGGCTTGTTGAGTTTAACACCCCTGCATTTCTGGCGCTGGCCACATTACTGGTCACTACTAAAATGGATAATACCAATACATTTCCGGCGATGGTTATTCAGAACGTGTTTCTTGGTAGCACGTTAATTTCGTTATTTATTTATGGCATTGGAACCGTAGTTATCACCTGCACTTCGGCTGCGATTTTCTTGTATATCCTCAACAAAGCAATGCCGGAAGACATTCACAATTAATATAGCGAGTGATATTGTCCATCCGTGTACTGCATTGGACGTAACTCTATGAATCCTTTTATCCTGCCAAACAGAGCCCTTAACGCGAGCGAGCTGTTTAATCAACGAGTCCTGAACGACCCCTCTACGTCGAAATGGGTTAGGGAACAGTGGGGGAACCTGTCGAAGCGTGATGTTGTTGATGCGCTGAATGACTTGGAAATTCTACAGTTGATGCTGACCAAAAAATTGCATGGACTAAGCCAATGATTATCGCGAATAAAATTGGCTGACTCATACCCGCAGAGCTCAACGTTGAGACTCCGAAATACTGGGATGTTAAGCCTTATGATGAACCAAACACCCGTAGAATATGGAAAACCTATAGAAATGTCAGGTATTTACAGACGTAAAAGCCGCGGAAGCATTGGTGCTTTCCTTCCTGAACCACTTTAATCGCTGGCAATACCTGCAAGGAAATGAAAATTGAAGATAAATCTCAGAGAGCTTAATGCTCTTCAACCCGCCCCTCTCAGCGATGCGGTTTTAGTAAACCTAACTGAATTAGCATTGGCAAGAGGCTGGGTTATCGATAAGGGCCACATTACCTATGAAACGGTGCCATACGACCTTATTGTTGGACACGAACAAGGGATGATTCCTTCGGTTTCCTGGGGAAACCTGTTAAATGGCCACCATACTTCTATGGGGCATTATTTGGGGATTTTAGAAGATAGCCCAAATTTTTTTACAGACCAATTTTGGCCCAAAGTAGGCGTTACACTCGCAAAGCTGGAAGGTAAGTATTACTTGGTTGGTGGTAAACACCGAGTCACTATCAATTACTTCCTCCGCCATTTCAACCCCGAGACATTCAACCATTCAATCGTGATCCCGAATGTCAAAGTCCAGCATTACACACTTAAATAAAATGAGGCAGCAACATGCAAATCGGCCAAAAATATATAGCGGTGTCTCCAGCTACATCCTTCGATGACGTTGATGGCAGTTTAGTGGAATTTCCCGAGAAACGGCTCCAATTAGAGGTACTTCCAAAGCCAGAGAAAGTGCTGGTGGATGACGGTGAAATCTCCACGATTGAGTCCCTACCAGCACACCTAAAGTCGGAAGATTGGTATTTTGTTCGCAATTTAGACACGGGCCGTAGGCATTGGTTTACACCGCTTGACTATAAGTTGACGTTACTTGAATAAATCATAGAGTCATCGATACCGATACTTGCCTTTAGGTGGATGTGGAGCTTGAGCCGCAATCTCCGATTTTCTTTTCACACTTAGATGGTCATTACACTTAGGGCAGTAGTTGAGTAACGCACTGCCTTCAAAGTCCAACTGACAAAAAACGCAGCGATATATAGCGACTACGTTCAACCTGTCCATTTTGGCAATCTGCTCTTTAATCCGATCACGGGTAGTCTTGGTTTGTTCCAGAACTTGTTGCTGTTCCTGAACAGCTGGAGCTTTAGTCTGTTGATGCTCAAACCACGCATTGCGCCTTGGATTGTAAATCCAAGGCTTGCCCTTAATGGACGTTTCAAGCCATTCGCGCAGTAGTGTTTGAGCTGATTTTAGTTTGTAAAACTCATTAAATATCTTTGAGAAAGGAATCAAATCAAGTCCTAGTACCGCCGTGTGCTGATCTCTTGAGAGGTTGTTATATATCGGCGCAGGGCGACCAGGATGGCTAATGTATAGGCATAGCTTGCGACCTGAGACTGTAAAGATTAAGTCAAACATAATATCCTGCTCATAAATATCAAGCGTTATGTTCTTGGGTTCCACCGTGATTAGAAAACTTTTGGTAATGACGTGCTTTTGGCCGTGATGGTCAATCTCGAGAGGTGGCAACATTAACAAGCCTGTCCCCTGTAGCAGCTGCTTCAGCATGTAGCGTACTGAGACATAAAACGAGTATTTGCAGGCCTCTATCTCTTCCTTACTCGCACCTTTGGAGTCATGGGCAAAGTGGGACGCATTAACGTCACCCTGCCGTGCGATTAAGGCAATACCGCATGATGGGCAAGTACAATCACAGGACTTACCCCGCGTTGCGTCATCTGCATCTATATACACGCCATCATTACGAAGGCCGAAGGGGATTAGATTCATAAGGTAAGCTACTTACAAAGTTTTAAGCCTTCTTGAAGGATCGGTCCGATATTAACGCGGGATACACCCATTTCATCCTGAACTTGTCGAAGAGTTTTATTTTCCTTTTTAGCTATTGCCTTTTGGTATTCCAATAAAGAACTATCCTCTTTCCAAATTGGCTCAATAGCATCATAACCCTTGCTTTGGGCAACACCGTTTACCGCATATTCTTTATCATTTGCGATAAAAAACACGGCCTGTTCGTAGCAGCCAAGTTCTCCGCTTTCGACAGTAAACGGCCAACTTTCCCCATAACTACTTTGATGAATTTCTTTAGCGTTTAAAGTTGGGCTCAATGCAAGTAGTGAGATAATAATCGCTTTCTTCACAGTTCACTTCCCTGTTTTAAATTGTTTAACTTACTGATATTAAGTCAATAATTGTCAGGTTCATATAGAAATGCAGGTAGAATCAGACTACCGTCTTTCTGCCAACATCTTGGCCATCGCACTTTCCTTTGCCTTAATGTCTTTGCCGTACCGCAATACCATCATTGGGCTTTTCCAACGGCCGTTCTCTTGGATTTGGGCTATCGAATAGCCTGCGGCAAGTAAGTCCTGTGCGGCGCCAATCCTGGCACTATGCCCAGACCAAGCAGAATGAAGGTCGATTGCTAAGCTCTCGAATGCCCACAGAAATACTCGGTCCACTGTACGGGTGTTCATCGGCTTGGCTTGAACCGAGACTTTATTGCTCCGGCCAATCGGCTGAAACAAGTAGTCTTCCTTAGTCAGCCCAGCACCTTGGATGTACCGCTGAATCAATTTGAAGCCTAGCGGCGTAATGTTCACAACCTCTTCTTCACCCGAGTCATTGGTTTTGGTGTAAGGCACTGACAACACATAATCGCCTTCAAAGGTGGACTTGAGATGGCCCACTTTGATCCGAAGCAGCTCGGATTCACGAAGCAACGATTCATAGGCGATGTTCAGCAACGCCAAATTGCGCTTGTCTAATAACCTCTCACTTTCGCCATACGATTCTATGAGCATCTGCAGGTGATGAAGTCTAAAAGGCGTTGCCTGCTCTTGCGCTAAGCCGCCTGACTCGAGCTTTACTATTCTGATTTCATTCTGCTTGTCTTGCACGGTCTTACTGCTCACAGGGGACAGCAAACCACACTCCACATGGAAACTGTTAATCGCCCAAGCATATTGAGATAAGGTAGTGTATGACGACGCCTGGTGGTACTCAATAAATGTGGCCACTACCTCGGGGCTCGCAGGCAACGGGGTAAGGTTATTTGTAAGACACCAACTTTCAAACTTAGCCCACCGGCTCATTAGTGCTCGCCATGTATTAGCCCTGCGGGTACGGTGGCCATTCTCAAGAAAGTGCTTGAGTTTTGCCTGAGTAATCTCCCGAATGCGGAGCTTGTCTGCATCGGTTAAGTGAGCCAGAGGCTTTGACAATAGCGCCTGTAGCTCGTCAGTAGAGCGCTGATAGCTGTCTTTTAACGAATCGTTAAGCGTTGACGGAGGTTCGCCGTAGGACAGTGCAACGCTGTGATTATTCGTGGTTAACAAGCTCACCTAATGCCTCCCTGTCTGCTGAAAAAGCGGGGTGTTCGTCCTTGTAAAAACTCAGTAATTCATCAATCGCAGCATCCACGGATTTGGCGCCAATCGTATCCTTGAAAAGAACTAGCTTGTCGTATTGGGTCTTGCTGATCACAGGTCGAGTCGTTTTTTGAAGCCGCTCGATTTGAGAGATGCGCCGACGTACCAGCTTCCAACCTGAATCCGAGAAAATGGAATTAATACAGACATTCAATGAATGCAGCGCGGTTTCCTGTGGTAACGGCTTGGATTTGGTGGGTTCGGTTTCTCGCATTAACTGACGGAATGTCACAGTGAGGGTCGGAGTGCCATTTAAGAACTGCGAAGTAAACCACTCGGTTTTCTCTATCTGGTTGTAAGTGTTACCGATCATGCGCGAGAGTAAATCACGTACTTGTGGGCTTGCAGCTTCACTTGCCGCTAACAGTCTTAATGTGCGTCCCTTGGGTCGCGAACTGACGTCAGAGGGGAGGGCGTGATACGTCCAAGCTGGGCCTAATGAGTCAGATTTGAGTGGGGAGGTAGTGTCATTCATTTTAGTATGGCGTCTCTACACTAATAATTATGTTTTTAGTATAAAGACACACACTAACTAAATCAAACAAGTTTAGTTAGATTTCTGAGCTGCCTACCCATTGAGGTAATACACCGTAAAGTAGATACGCATTCCATGCTTGACCACCTGCCAATGCATCACAGTCCAGCGCTTCAAGGCTGTCATGAGTCCATCCTCCTTGCGGCGCAGGTACTATAGTTATTTGTGTGCCATCTAAGTCCTGAATTTGGAGATCACATTCAACAAGTGCCCCTGTCAAAAAATCTGGTTCATTCGGGCTTGATGGGCGGGTGATGATGCCAGAGACGATTTTTGATAGCTGTTGGCTCACCACCTTCCAGACCAGTGGATTGCTTTGCAAGGCACTAACAATCTTATTCAGCATAGGGATGGCCCCTTGAAGAAGAGCTAATTCAACCGAGTTAATCGGTTCGAAGTCGCCAGACTTGATAGCCTCGATGTCCTCGACGTAGAAATTGGCACCATCCTCAATACCGTTACCTTGGCCAAGGTTAATGCCGTAGGTGAACACGATGGGGGCATGGTCGCTATCGGTCAGCACCTCGGCATTGACCATGACTGCGAGTTCCAGTTTAACCAGCGGGTTAGGCGTATCGACGTAAAAGCTGTATTCCTGATAGTAGCTATCCGCGTCGCCGTTGTCCTCTAGGAACGGCAGGGGAGCTAACAAACTGGTCGCTTGGTCAAGGTAAATACTTGGGCTAATTTGCATCTTATTTCTCTCAGTTATTAATGTAAGATCATCATTGCATAGGTTCAATTTCTGGCAAATTTTGAGTAAATTCTACAGGATTTTAATATTACAAACTTGCTTCAATCATGCCGTAACGGGCATTGCTTCACCGCTAAGGCCAAACCGTTTAATCCCCGCGCTAATGCTATACCTGCTCCATTGCTTGCCGTTTGTATCCCAGAAAGCGACGCAGCCGGAGGGTGAGCACTCTATAAACGCAATCTCGCATGGCTCGGCAAATGTGGCATCCTGACACGCACCAGCAAGTCAAGGGCGCACCCAACCCCCAACGCTAACGACATGATGCAGTTCTTGCATTGGGGGAGAATCGGTAAACGTCCTCACAACCGTTTGGAGCAATCTTGAGCGCTGCCTAGCTAAATCAATTTCATTTACGAGAAGCCTCTTTAACTGGCCACGCTGACTTAATATCCCGCCTGTAGCTGGGACGATTTGGCTAAATCTGCCAGTTGCTTGATCAGCTAACTCAGAAAAGGCCTTTTGATACCGTTTTGGTAGCATGAGGTATAGAGGGCATCGTAGTTCATGGATTGGATATGGCGCTGGGCTTTGCTAACCAGAACTTTGTTAGCGCCTAACGTCGATACCCGTTCATCAGTCATTACCTGTTCGTAGGGCTCAATCAGCTCCGATGCGTGGATTAACCCATGCTTGGCGCTAAGGAAAAATAGGTTAAAAACCTGCGATAACTCTACTTGTGACCATTGCTTCACGATACTCAGATACCCCGTGCCTTGGTAAAAATCAAAGGCGAGGGCGTGGTGGGGCAGCTTCTTCTCACTACAGAGCAAAATTAGCGTCGGCTTCAACGAAACCAGCTCTTGCTGTAACGCATAGAATTGGCCTGCAACCGCTTGAGTAGTCCACAATAATTCTATTAAAAATCACTCCCCAAATGATTCATACCAAAGTCATGATCAAAGTCGTGACCGCTATCGATGCCTGAATGAGTCAAGTCAGCTCCTAAAGGATTACCTGCCACATCCAAAGCGCCGTTCAGCGTAAGCAACCCTGTAGCTGGATTGATAAGATAATCATGGTAAGCGCCCGTTCTACGATTAAAACCAGCCTAATCATCACATCCATATTGGTATTGATTAGCCACACATGGGATCGTACTTGGGATGATATTAAGCGGTGCTGCACGAGGAATTGCCGCAGGTAATGGGTTACCTTTGTTGAGCAAAACAATTAGGCCCGCGACGAACCCAAACACACCTATAACCAAATATGCAGCAAACATAGTCACCTCTAACAACTGAATTTCTTATCTGAGTAAAGGATCTCACAAATGCAAAACGGCGCAAAAATTGTACTTTGCGCCGTCTGAATAGGAGGGATTAAGCCGCCATCAAAAGGTTTTGATAGTTATGCGTTAACGATAACGAATGGCCAAACATTTCAGTAACTTCCACGACCTGAGATGCTGGAACCTCCATTTCATCCGCCGCTTCTTCTGCGCTACGAACCCAGCCAAACAACTTACCAGCCACTACATTTAACTTTAGCGCCAACTTAGGGTTCATCTTAATATGTAGGTTACCGTTAAGGTACGCACGAACTGAGAACAGTACCTCGCTAGAGCCGTTAGATTGTATGTATCTAAAATCGTGGGCTTTGTTGCTGGCCCATTTGAACTCATAAGCCTTTGGTGTGCCGCGTGTATCGAAACCAAGATTACCAGCGATGGTGACCAAATCAGTGATAAATTCGATTGCACGACAAGACAGACCGCATTGGTTGTAATAGCTGTTATAGTCGTAACCATTAACGATGCCGCCTACATTTTCCATTACACAGCGGTAGTCCAATTTGAAATGGGAGATGTGACCATTCTTGACCAGCTCACGATATCGCCAGCCGTCGTATTTGAAGGTGCGTTGGTTCGAAACATAATTCACCACGTTTGCCGCTTGGCACATAGATAGGTAGAAATCCTTGAACTGATCATCTTGAAGAGCATCAGCATGTTTTATTGCCCATTGAGCTATCGCATAGGCGTTTTCGGCAGTGAAATCGACGCTTACATGACGCTCCAATAGCTCTAGTAACGCTTTGCGATTAGATGATGTCAGGCGAGAAGTCAGCGCATCAAATTTAGAGAATAATTCCTTCCAAAACAGACTCTTGAGGCTCTTGATTTTGAGCTTGAGACTTTCCAGAACCGAAGATTTAGATACTTCCAGTTCTCTCAGTAAATCAGGGTCAATTTCAGCGAGTGCGGAATAAGTACCCATTAGCTTGGCCATCTGGTGATCGTAAAGCGATTGCATAGCCTTAACCATGTCACCACCTGGCACCAATTCATTGAGCTTTTGTTGAGTAGAATCGGATGGCCCTCTGAATTTTGCAGAATAATCACTTTCAGCCAAATCTAGGTCAAAGTTAGCGTCAAAGAACGCTTTGAAGGGGTCTACCTTGCATTGACGATGGTTTTTATACCCTAAATTCACCCGAATAATGTCAACCGGCACTGAATGACGGGTTTCGCGATCACAATCATTTTGGAAATCGAATGTGCCAATGACCTCAGCTTCGGCTTCACGTACTTTAATCGCGTTTTCAATATCTCGACTGCCAGACCAACGCTGTGGCAATACCAGATAGCACACCTCGGCATTAGCCTCAGTGATGACGCGGGTTGCCCATTGCTCAAAGGCAGAATAAGGAGGGTTACAGAAAATGACGCCAACTGGCTTATCAACAAGGGTTTGTTGATTAAAGTCAGTGCCAATAACCAGCACTTTTTTATCGAGCTGGCTGCAATGGACTAGGCTCTTTTCAATGGCGTACAGGTTGTAAAATGGTGGGCTCATTTCGCCGCGACGATCTTCAAGTGGCATGTTAAGGAGGTCCGGCCGGTAAAAGTGTTGGAATTAGCCACTTCGAGTATAACTAACTGAATAATAAAGATTTAATCAACCAGCAACTCAAATGACATTGGTTTAACCTGCTTGGTCAAATCCAGCTCAAAGCTTCCCAATCTGCCCAAGTGCTCGGTATGGTACGGCGAGAATGCGGCCATGAGGTCGCGGGTGATATTGTGGCCCTCCGACTTCAACTGGTTAAACACTTCCGTCATCGCGTTCACGTTGTATAGGATTGTGAAGTTCGCCAGCAAATGATTGTATTTCACGATTTTGCTTTGCTCATGCTTTAGGTTAGCGGGAATTTTTCCGGCATTCGCAAAAAACAACCAACGTGCAAACTCGTTGAACTCCTCACTCTTACAGGTCGCTGCCTGGATCGTTTTGCGTAGATCAACATCGGTGATGTATTCCAAAAGGAACATAGTTCTGACCACTCGCCCGAGTTCGCGGAACGCAAAATACAGCTTGTTTTTCCGGTTCTTGGTGCCGAACCGGCGCAGGATTGTCGAGGCGGTAATTTTTCCTGCTTTAACGGACATAGCTGTTCGCATCATATCCGCATAGTGCTTTTCAATAAGGTCCCACTTGATAGGCTCTTTGAACAAGGACTGAATATGCTTAAGCACCATAGCGCGGTCAGGCTTGTAGAAGCTGAGATCTTTGATATTTCGGATACGCGGCATGAGCTTGATGCCCAGTAGGTACGCCAGGCCAAATACCGGTGTTGATTGCGCCTGCGTATCCCCGTGAACGGTGTCTGGATTAAAATCTGATTCGTCGTTGAGCAGACCGTCCAGGATATAAATCGCCTCGTAGACACCACAGGGGATAAACCGGCTGAACAACGCAATGTAGGTATCTGAGACGTGGTAATAGGCAATGCCGCCATAGCTGCCGTAACGAATATGGTATTCCGATAGTAAATTATCTTCGTAGAGATCCCAGAGCTTGCCATCAGCGGACACACTGTTGCCCGAACCCCAACACTCAATGAGCCGGTATTTCTTGTACTCGCTGTTGATCTTAGCAATCGCTTTATCGAGACGGGCTTCCGTAGTGCGCTTTAAGTTAAGCCATGCAACTTGCTTGCGCGACACACCCTGCACGGATCGCACGGTTTCGGTAGGGCCAATATTGGTGCCGTAACAAAACACCGTCAGAACAAAACGTAACACCGGGTCGCTGATACGTGACTCGAAACCCGACAACGGGCCAAAATGTTTGTTCAAGTTCAACCATTTTTCGACATTAATGATTACATCGAGCAGGTTGATCTTGTCCAAGCGATCGCGCAAGAGCGCTCCAATTTCTTCGACCTCTGGCGAAGGTTGATCCGGTTTTGGTTTACCGATAATCAGGTTCCCGTTTTCTATACGGACCAGTTCATCCTCTGGAAATTGGCTATCAGCTTTCTGGCAGCTCGCCTCCATGGACTCCTTCAGTGTTCTTGCAAATTCAGTATCACCGGCGATAAGTCCTACCTCCTCGCAATAGGTAGGCAGCTGCGCCTCGTATTCTTCCCAGGTGATCATTTGCTCCCGGTAATCATCGAAGGTTTCACTGTAGGGAATGAACAAGTCACCGGTACTCAGTTCTTCGGCGATCCGTTCAAACACACACAGCTCAAAACAGGTTTTATTGACCTCGGTGACTTGCGCTGATTTAGTCGATTTTCCTGTGACCAGTTTCCACCAGCTTTCGCGAATCCAGCGAATGTTGATGACATTTTTGGAGGATGGATCGTTTGGATCACTTTGAATGGACAGGAACTCGGCGCGCCGTTGTTTGTATTTCAAAATAAATTGAAATGCATTCAGCAGATCCTTGTCTTCCGTGGACGAAGCCAGATTGAGTATTTCAATCGTGCGAAACAACGTTGATCGCTGCTTTTTGTAGAGTTGAACCATGAACGGCAAGTAGTTGTTACCCGCGAACGCCATGTAGTGTTCACACATTTGCAGCAACTGATCGCTGTTCTTTCCTAGGACAGGATCAAAAGCTGACACCGATTCGGGTTTATCCAAATAAACCTTGACCGTTCCAGTCAGCACAGAAATCAAATGATCAGTTTGCTTTTGATGGTCTGCAAGGTATTTCTCCAACAGTTTCTGCGCCGAGCGATCCATTTTTAACAGCAGTTTGATAAAAATATCGGCGGCATTATCCAGAGTTCGTGCGTATTGGTGTCGGATTAAAACGATGACCAGAGCGAGTCGCTTGTTCAGCTTTAGCTTCATCAATTCGGCGTAATCCAGGGCCTTGGCCTCGTCGATAAACTGCTGGTGTTTCACCGGTGGCAACCCCAAATCCGCAGGCAGTAGTGTTTGCAGGGAGGTCAGCCATTCCAGGTAGTGGATGTACGCATGGATATTGCGAGGAGTTGGGCGTTTCGGTTCATTTTTCAGCGTGCTCCAGCCAAAACCATTCGGCCCGGTGCTGGAACGGAGAATATCCGTGATGCACTGGCGACTTTCAGCCGTCAAAAATTCACACAGTTGACCGTAATACCGGGTGTTGACTTCCGCTCTGGCTGTTTGGCAGATTCGCTCAAGCACGCTGAACGCTGGCAACTCGTATCGCTCCTTGACCAAGTATTCCAACGTGACATTGATGATATCCGGCAGGGCTTCTTTAGTTGTTGCCGCCTCTTGCGCCCAACTCTTTGTTAATCCGGAGGTCTTGGCTGCATCGTAGGGTTTTATATCGAGATAACGTCGAATCAGTTTTACATGACGATCCTTTGCCCCTGACACGTAATAGGTTTGAAGATCCTTGAATGATGCTCTTGAACGACACTGGCTTTTGATGTGTGCGATGATGACGTTTGGAATTTCACCCAATGTGACAAATCTGCCTAATCGTTGGGTCGTCTTTAACTGGATTAGTAATCCCAGAAAGGAAGTGCTCGCCCGTTTGCAATGTTTCACAGCAAACTGCTGCTCTTCCGGTGTCGGTGTGTAGACATCCCCTAACTCGACATGCGTGATATCTGACTTGATCCGCGGATAGGCTGTCTGGTAAATGGCCGCCATCGATCCGCTACTTTGTTAATGGCAGTTTCAGTTGGGACAGTTTTCGCAGGTGGGCTAGTTGCAGGTTTCTGGTCGCCATTTGGTTTTCTCTTAATTTAGTCACACGTCACTCAGCGCCGGATCAATAACGTCCGTGTCCTTGATTGGTTGCGCCGAAGCGAATGGTATGCCCCCTAAGAGAAGGCATACCAATAGCGTTTTTAGGATGTTGTCTTCGTGTGAGTGGCTTGGAGCCGATGAGCAACCTCATCCCAATTAATATTATTGAAAAAAGCATCAATATATTTACCGGCAGCCGCGCCAAAGTCCATGTGATAAGAATGTTCATACATATCCATGACCAACAACGGAACTGTGCCTACCGGGAAATGTGCGTGATCACCCATCCAATAATTTTCCAGCTTATTGAAATGCGTGTTATACCCCAGAACAACCCACCCGGAACCACCGCCCAAGCCTTGAGCGATTTTGCGGAATTCGGTTTCCCAGCGATCAAAAGTACCAAATTGTTTGGCGAAAGCTGAGCGTAATTCACCATCGGCTTTGCCATTACCGCCCAGGTTATCAAAATATAATTCGTGCAAAATGACCGAGCCTGTGCGAATCAAATGCTCCCGCTTGAGATCATTGTAGAGAAACGCTGGCGTGTCGGGGTTTGCGAGTGCCTGACTCAACTGATCATTCACCGCATTCAATGTTTTTACCGAACCGCTGTAATTGTTAGTCCAATGCGACTCGATCAAATTGGCAGAAAGGCCTTTTAATTTTGCGGCATTGAAGGATAAAGGTTTTGGTTTTATTTCGGTGATCATCCAATTTGCTCCTTTAGGTGCTGCCTGAGACGACGATTCAGCTGTGCTAACATTTGATGCCGATGCAATAAGCAACCCTGCGGCAGCGGTCGCACTGGTAGCCAGGAAATCACGTTTGTTTTGGTTAAAATCATTCATTGGTTTTCCTCCGTTAAGTGTAAGCAATGAGTTCGAGCAGATCGAAAGATGACTTAATTAATCCCCATTAACGACACCGCAAGCCCAACAAGCGCCGACATGCCAATCACCTTCATCACATTCATTTTGTAACGAAATAATGCGATACCCGCTGCAACAGCAATTACCGCTGATATCCATTCAAACCGCCCATCAAAGCCTTCTGGCCACAAAATGTGGTAACAGAAAAACAGGGCGAGATTCAAGATCACACCTACCACCGCCGCCGTGATGGCCGTGAGTGGCGCAGTGAATTTCAAATCATTGTGCGTCGTTTCAATAAAGGGGGCACCCGCAAAAATAAAAATAAACGAGGGCAAGAAGGTAAACCAGGTGACAATGGTGGCGGCTACTGCGCCCGCGAGAAATACCATGTCGGTGCCAAATACGGCTTGTACATATCCCCCAATAAAACCGACAAAGGCCACCACCATAATCAGCGGCCCTGGTGTGGTTTCACCGAGCGCGAGGCCATCGATCATTTGCGTGGGCGTGAGCCAACCATAGTGGCCGACCGCACCCTGATAAACATAGGGCAATACCGCATAGGCACCACCGAAAGTGAGTAGTGCCGCTTTGGTAAAGAACCAGGCCATTTGTGTCAGTGTGTGATCCCAACCGAAATAACTCCAAAGTGCAAACAGCGGAACAGCCCAGAGTAATGCACCGGAGATCAAGATCATGCTGAAACGCGACCAGCGGAACATGGCGTGCGCGGGCGTGGGTGTGTGATCATCGAATAACGCGGTGCCGAAGGATTTATCAGCCTTGCCATGGCCACCGCCGCTGTTGAAGTAGTCAGGTAGAAACCGCCCACCCAAATAACCAATCAGTGCCGCTGCAATCACGATGTAAGGGAATGGGATATTGAGTGCAAAAATGGCCACAAACGCGGCGGCAGCAATCGCCCACATCACATTATTTTTCAACGCGCGTGAACCAATGCGATGGGCGGCATGCACGACGATGGCAGTCACCGCCGGTTTGATACCGTAGAACAAACCGGCTACCCAACTTACGTCGCCGTAAGCGATATATACCCACGAGAGTCCAATCAAAATGAAGAGTGATGGCAACAAAAACAGCACACCCGCCACTATACCGCCCCAGGTACGATGCATTAACCAGCCAATGTAAGTGGCAAGTTGTTGCGCCTCCGGACCAGGCAACACCATGCAGTAATTGAGCGCATGCAAAAACCGTTTTTCGCTGATCCAGCGCCGGCGCTCCACCAGCTCCTGGTGCATGATGGCTATTTGGCCTGCCGGGCCACCAAAGCTGACAAACCCGAGCTTTAACCAGAAACGGAAGGCTTCCCAAAAACTGACCGGCGCAGGCGCTTCAACCGGCTGGTGAGCTATTAATTCGGTGGTGTTACTCATGGTGTGTTTCCTTATTTGTAAAAGCAGCCAGTAAGGCATCGAAGACACCATTAGCCGTGGCGATGAGTTGATCGTCGTCATGAATACTGTTGCGCAATCCCCACAGGATTTGCTCCAGCCCACTGGCTTCACTGGGCTGGATACCCCCTACGTCCAGAAAATGCACCAAGGCCCCCAAGCGCGTTAAGCCGGGGTGATCGAGCCTAAAACTGTCAAGCAGAACCTCAAAAGTGACCTTGCCATTCAGGTGAGTGAAACTGGCTCCGTCAAAATCAAAGCCCAGCGCATCGGCGGGACAATCCTTCGGTGCTTGCAACCACACAAAGCGAGCCTCCGGATCGATAAAACGGCGGATTAGCCAGGCACAGGCAAGGCGATCCACCCAGGGACGTTGACGGGTTGCCCATAACCGCCCGCGATAGAGGCTGATATCCAACCGTGGGATTTCACCGGTGTGCTCATGGGGTTCGTTGGGCGATAACTGGCGATTGAGCTGAAGTTCAAGCTGTTGCAGCGCCTGCTGGGTTTGTGCCTGCGCTTCACCGGGGAAAAAATCCGTTGCGGCGATAGCGGTGAAGTTTTTGCGCAGTTTACGCAGCTGTCTGGTTGCTTCTTGCAGGGAACTACTGGCCAATTCTTTTATTGGGGGCAGCTCGTGTAAAAGATGGGCGTAATCATCCTGACGATCAAACAGGCCGCTGAATTGGCCAGCATCTTCGGTATCGACCAGGAGCACATAGGCTGAGCCTTCACTTGCCTCTACTTCTTGCAGCAAGCCATCGAACAATTGCTGATGTTCTGGTCGATGGGGAAGCAGATAAACGCCGTCACGCAATACTGCTGCACCGGAGGACTTGAGGGTTCGCCATACCCGCATACGCACTGTCGCGTTTTGGGTGGGCAGGGATAAGATCAGTAATACCCATTTCATATATTGTAGATTTAGTTACACAAAGGTAGGAAAGTCTACAATATTTTATCGATGGTGTACAGCGGCCAGAATGATCCATGATCGTGGCGGTAACATTACCAGCTTTGGTATTTGGGTTTGGCCCGATACATTGATTCTGCCCCGAATGTTGACCGAATCATTCAGCATCCATCAGGGTTGCCATCTTCTCCATTAAGATAATTGACGCATTATTGCTGAGCTGCTGGCCTTCCTCGATATACTCCCAGACGGTGGCATCGCTCTTCCAGCCGCCTTGTTTCTTGATCAACTCAAAATCCACTCGCTCACGCGCTGCCGATGTGGATAACCCTCTACGGAAACTGTGGCTACTGAGTTCAGGCACAAAATCAAACTCACAGGCTTGCCCCAGCGTTTTGAGCAAAGCATTGACCGCACCTGGAGCCAGCGCTTTTTCCTGAATGTGATCCCAGCGGTTGGTGGGACGAAACACCGGACCGCTGGTGATGCCCGCTGCATCTAACCAAGTTTTCACGGCGGTAGCCGGACAACAAGCGGCCTTTCCGTAAGGTAAAGCTCGCATTAAACCCATGCCTTGCTGGTCGGTCTTGGAGCGCGGCAACCGGATGAGCAGCCCCTCCGGCTCCCAAACCAGATCATTGACCTGAAGAGCAACCAGCTCACTGCGACGCAAGGCGCCGAAGAACCCGGTGAGTACCAAGGCAATATCCCGGTATTTCTTTTTGTTGTCCGGTAAGTGCCGCAAGTAATTTACTAGTTGGGCGATGTGCTCCAAGCGCAACGCCTTGGCCTTGCGCTTGGGCTGTCCATGGGTGCGGCGAATGCCCTCCATGGTTTTACATACCAGCGGATCACGAACCGGGTCAGTCAACCCTTGGTAGTGGTGCCATTGGCTAACGGCCGTGAGGTGAAGGGCGAGAGTCCGGCTATTCAGCACATCGGCCTTGGCCACCAGGTAACGCACCAGGGTATCCCGATCCGTGGGCAACCGCCCGCCCCATTTTTCGAACTGCCGAATCGCTGAACGGTAGGCTGTTCGCGTGTTATTGGAGGTCGCCGCTTGCAGATAGTGGCGCAGTGAGTCGGATTCTGCCAGCGACGGCAAAACTGATTGCTCACTACGTAATGGCGAATCCGATGTGAGTTTGGGTGTGTAGTTATCCATGGTTATCCCTTTTCTGTGGGTCGCTGGAAGGCACCAATGTACTGGTGTTACAAACATCAATTTTTCATTTCTCACTCATAACCCACGATAACATTCATTATCGAAGGTTACTATTTAATTTTTATTGGCTGCATAAAAGTCAATATATTATGTTATATTACGTGCTATGTAATACGTTACTAAATAATCACCGAGGGAAACTGTCATGGCTCGCGCCGGAATCACTTACTACGATGTCTCGAAAGCCGCAGAGGCTATCAAAATCCAGAACCAGGAGCCTACCGTAGATCGTGTCCGCGAGCATTTGGGAACCGGCAGCAAAAGCACCATTGCACCACTACTCAAGCGCTGGCGGTCAGATAATGGGGAGGTGGTCGATGTGAGCGGGTTGCCGAATGATCTCGTCGAGGTAGTAAAAGCCTTACATGAACGGGTTCAGCAGATGGCCGACCAGCGCATCGCGCAATCCCGCGACGAATTCAAGGCATCGAATGATCAACTCCGGAAAGAATTGACTGAGGCCCGTAACAGCATCGCGCAGCTTACCGACCGCCAACAGGATCTGAACGCCCAGCTATCGCAAATTACCGAAGCAAAAGCCCTGCAAAGCAAGTCCCTGGAAGATGTACGCATTAAGCTAGCAACGGCAGAGGCTCAACGCGACGAAGCCCTTTCACGAACTGCTGAATTAAAGGAAAGCGTTGCAGAACTCAAGCAGGAAAATAAGGATATTCGTGATCACTTTGAACACTACCAGCAACGCACCGCCGAAGATCGGCAGCAGGAACGCGAGCAATTCCACGTGGTTAACCAGGGCCTGAAAGACCAGATTCAAGACCTGCAACACCGGCTCATCCAAGCCGAGTCAAGCGCGTCCGAACTGATAGACACTAATGCGCACTTACAACGACAAACGCATGAGCTCGAACAGGCCAATGCGATGAACAAAAGCACCTTGGATAGACAAGTGGTCGATATCGAGAACTTGGAGCATCGACTTAACGACGCCTCGGCAAAAAGCCGGGAGCAGCAACATAAAAGTGAACAACTGGCGGATAATATTGCCGCACTTACCAGCCAGAAAGCAGATGCCGATAAGCAAGTGGCCGTACTATCCCAAGCATTGGAGGCCACTAAAACGGATCTGATAGTCTCTCAGAATAGAGTGGAAGCTCTGTCCGATGAGAACAGGTTGATTCTTCAGGAAAAAGCGGTGATTCAGGGACAGTTTAAGCAGCTTCAGGATTCGCTATCTCGGTAAGGATTTTATCCAGCCTTTGTCAGAAAAGCTAAATGAATCAATGTCTTATTTGCAAAGTGGCTAATTCCAACGCTTTTACCGGCCGGACCTCTTAAGGGCGCTTAAAACTCGGCCATCTCCGGCGCCAATATCAAGCAAGGATGACTCTCTGTTGTAAGACTCTAAGAACTTAGACTCAACCAAGTCGCGTCGAACTACATCAATGATATGCTCAGACGAAGGATACCACTCAAAATCCTGCTCTTCCGCCTTCAAGTGCCTTACACGTTGTGCGGTTGAAAAGTTTAACTCACCTTGTTCGGCTAACATGACGGAATGAGACATTTGGAACACCCTCTTAAGTTTCGATGTTCAAACTATCTCACGCTTTAAAAATCACGCAAATTTTGACATTAATATAGTGTCACCATACTAAATATTTATGGTTTAGTGTGTCCCACGCACTAATCAATCATGAAAAATCACGGTTAACGCCTGACAAACATACAAGGTCCGAGTCAAATGGGGTTATACTCGGCAAAGCGAGCGCAAAATCATCCATCCCACCCAGTTTAATATAGTGACACCACACTAATGCATCATGGCACCAACGCCACGCAAACCCTTCAGTATTGTTTAGTATAATGACATCACACTAATATGGTTTTCGGCTGGTGGGTACTCGTGTCCGATAACTGTAATTATCGGACGCGAGTAAAAACAGACGGGCAGGGGCAAGCATTGACTCCGCGGGTGTACTGGAATCGATTGCTGAGCTTCAGATCCCACATCATGAAACAGAGAGCGCTTATTGTCTTTTAGCTGTATTGAAAAGACGAATCTAATAAAAAAGTAATAAATCAGTGACGGAACAGAAAAATGCTTAATTATAAGGAACATCGTCAAGAACTATTGACCGTAACTATTTATTTTGGCATCTTAGCACTGGGATTCAGCAACCATTTCCATGCCACGCGGACAAAAGCTGTAGTGTTAAATAACGTCTAATCATGCATACATGCATTGACTGACGTGAGTGGCGCGTCAGTTAAATCCAATTATTATGGAGTATGTATTCATGCATCAAAATATATTAAAAGTACGCAGAAAATTTCTTTCTCAAGCAATTAATTATACTGTCGGAGAAAAAATTGTTAGCGGCAGAGTTGCTGCTGATATTTACGCACAAATTCTTGGGTTTGATAATAATAACACCCTAAATTATTTGCTTGGTCAGAACGATTTTAGAGCTAGAATGCTGGTTGAAAATGATTGGAATTATAACAATCAAAGAGCATTCAAAGTTATATCACAGCATATTCCAAATTTAACTTCTAGCATGTTATACGCCATAGAACAAATGTCGAAGCCTTGGTATACAAATGATTTAGAATGGCGCCCTACGCTTATTTCACTATTGAAAGGCGTAGAACATGTTGAGTATTTACGCTTTCGAAATAAATATGACTTATGTGACGGTTTATCATATCTTTTCATTTATCTAGCAAGCGACCAAGCCTATAATAACAAAGCAAAAAATAGAATTTACATGATTTGCTGCCTACTTAGTGATCTTATTGAGTCTGGGAGAATATCAGCGATAAGATGGTCTGATATTGCTGCTCTATATAATGAAGAACATTTCGATTTAATGGTTGAGTGGGTATTACACTCACGCGAAAAACGTATTCGAGATATAGAGTTGTTAGAGCGATTTGAAAATTATGCGTTCAAAGATTTTTCGAATTTCAGCACAAATAGTATCGGAGTAGAACCGTTCCAAAATCTTTTCCGTGAATTAGGTGTTGATATTGATAATTTATGCTTACCACATTATTTAGAGATAGATTGGGTTTGAGTCGAAATTCGTATCACCTTGGCAAAGTATGACAGCAATGTATATTAATGGAGATGGGGATGATTTTGATGACCGATTTAAATTTCTAGTCCCAAATAAGGAGGATCTTGACTTTTCTGGACAACATTCATAGAGAATTGTAAACGTTTAGGGTTTGCATTTGTTTGAAGCGTCAATAGTGCAATTTAACCAACTGCAAAATTGGTTGAAAATTATCATACGAAGCTGAGTACGAGAAAAATTATGAAAAAATTTATAGAAGATACACTTTTGATGTTGCTAGGTGCTCTTATCACGATGCTGATCATAGGGCTAGGTGAGCTACCTACATTAAGTTTTGAAACACTCATTCAGCTTTCGTTAGCAGTGGGTCTGGGATTCTTTATCCGCTTTGTGGTTAACAAAACACGTAAGCCAAAGCTTGTTCTGAATAAATTGGATAGTATTTCTGAGTGGGGGGAGTTGTCGAAATATGAGGATTACCAAAACCAGCATCCACCGTTTGATCTGAATAAATTGGATATTTATTTTGAGCCGAGTGAGATGGTGAAATATGCTGTTAAGTTTGAAGATACAACAATTAACCCCGATAGAGGCAATAATGGAAAAACCTCATTAGGGTTGCCGATTGAGTTACTACCGCCAGAATTGGAAATATATGAAAAGCAATTTTTCGATAAATCATGCAAACATCTATCGGGAGTTCTTGTTGATTTTAATACTGCCCTTAAGTTGCGTTACATTGCTGGAATGAATGGAACTAACGCAATGATCCGTGACTGCAAAGAAAGTTATTGGCAGGATAAGATAACGTTAAGCGGTACGCTAGCCTATACGCCTTCAAGTGATTGTTAGGGAAAAAATATGTATCAAAGTAAATTGGTTACTTGCGTCATTCGTTGTTCATAGATTGGTTTGCAACAAAGCAAATGGAAGCTAAGCAACGTGTATATGTCCCATACGAGACATTCATAATTTCGTTAGGCGCTTACAAACAAGTGCATATTAAACTGGATATTAGTACGAGTATCTGAATTGCAATTGACACACCGACAGAGGAATTGGCAGGTGATTTTGTTCACTATTTTAATGCCTGATATGAATAATTGACGTTAAGGGGCAAGCAGCCCCTTAAACAAAGAGTTTATCTAATATCCCTGTTATTGATTGCTGTATTTAAACGGTTAGTTGGTTAGCTTTAATCAGAAGTCTCAGTAATAGCCTTAATAATATTAATCGCCCCGACAATTATCATTATCATCGTTATTATGAGACCGAAAGGCGCCAATTCATGCGTTATCAAAAGGAAAGCTATCGGCAAAACCATCCCTAGCAGTATTAAGGCTAAACCGTTTTTAACCTTGGGGTGATTTTCTTTACCTTTAATGGAGTTTTTGAAAGTGTAAATCATACCCAATATCGCTAATGGGTACGCCATTGCCGACCAATTTAGATCCGCCATTGCATAAACTGCTAGAACAATCATCAAAATAGACAGAGTGCCTAACGTCTTTTCTACCATTTCACCCCCTAAGCTGTTGTTAATCCAGCATAGCAAGTCCCTGAATTAATTGAATAGGGCTTTGAGGATATTTTTAATTTTATCGGGTATTGGGCGACTGGTGCAGTCCAATAGCGCGTCTAAATCCAACGCCTGAGTAAAGCGTTTATTCGACCACGAATCGCCATACATTGATTCGGCCCAAGTGAGAGCCTGAGCCAGCGAGTGAAATTGGCGCCTTCCGGTGTAGCCTAAGCGGTGATCTACAGTCACGCCTACAAAGTGGATGCGGTAACTTGGAGGGATGCGGTTCGCTAGCCGGATAAAGGGCGTTTGCCATACTTGCGGCTTTTCCGCCAAACGTGGATTGAGAGGGTCTTTAAAATCGAATCTGGGCATGGCAAGGCTCCTGTTTAATTAAATACAGGATCTCACCAAGTCCAAATCACGCAAATTTTGCCTTACGCTGCCTTCTGCTTCAATGCCGCCAAGCGTGCCCCCAGAGTCATCTTGTTAGCTGCCTGCGGCATTGCTAGGCGCAGTACTCGTTGTAACGATTGGTTAAGTGACTCAATAAAGCTCAAGTTCTCTTCCATTGTTTCTAACGCTTTTCCCAGCAACAATTTGAAGTTGTCAGGGTTTGGCTTCCACCACTCCAAAATGGATTGGTCGTACACGTCGGCTGGCACCAGGGAGCCGACGGCGACCTTGTACTCTTCCCGCGTTAAGCCTTTACATAATTGCTGTTTGAGCGTTGATATAGCGTCGCTCCAATCATGGGTTGCTCGGTTAATTTCAGCGACAATCAAATTCAACGACTTGGCCATGAGTCTGCTGACATTGAGGTAGTCGCTCGGATGCTCTTTGAGTTGAACTAGCTGAGCAGGCGATAGCAGCTGTTTCAGTAAATCATCAATCTGGGTCACGCCGCCGAACATCAGTGCCAGCCACAATTTAGACACTCCAGCTTTCTGGGTTACCCCTACGTCTGAGGTATCAAATCTTATATGGAGTAAATGGCTATTAAGACCATCTATCATTTCCCTTACTGCCCAACCTGCTTCCTGAATAACGCGCTCGATATTAAGTCCTAGGCGCTCTACTGTGTCATCGTTGGTTAGGGCGGTTTTAACCCCGTGGCGCTGGGCATTTCGCTCCGCTCTAATGATATTAAGGATTTCTGTCTTATCCCTGCGATGCTGGGTCATATCGATGGCGCGGGGATGGTTCGCAACATCGATGTAAGGCATAGACTGAAAGCTGAACATTCCGAGCTGCTGAAATATCTGTGTGCGCTTTAAAATGGCTTGCAGCTGGCCCCAATAGCTCGTTTTAATGGTGATCACGCCTTCAGCTAACAAGGTTTCAGCCACATGGGTGCCACAGTAGCGCCGCACATCAATTGCTTTGTAGCCGTAGCTGTGGCGGTTCCGCCAAAAATAGGCCATAAAGTCCCTGTGAAGCTGCAAGGCGCGTCTTGGGCCATCAATGGCATACCATTTCTCAAGCGACAATTCGGATAGCTGAATGTTTTCTACCGTGGCAGCTGGGTCAAATGACAGGTCTTCGTGGGTCGCGATAGCCTGCTGAGTAAAGCCAGAGAAGTTAGGCACTAACAAAGAAGAAGTCTGTTGGTGTGCCTCATGTAATCTGCAGTCCAATTTTGGTTTGTAAAACACCATCCTAGAATTGCCCTTCTCAATACCCTGTTTGCTGATTTTAACGACACGGCGGGAGAACTGGTTTGCGCTTTCGGTCTTACGAGCTTCCGGCCTGTAGCCTGTCAGTAGACTAATGCTTTGCAGATACGGAATATTCAGCGATTGTCGTTGTTTTCCACCAAGCGCACTAGATAATGAG
>NZ_JAKKSE010000032.1:0-43691 GCF_025653595.1 Shewanella sp. SM95 | reverse complement strand
CTCATTATCTAGTGCGCTTGGTGGAAAACAACGACAATCGCTGAATATTCCGTATCTGCAAAGCATTAGTCTACTGACAGGCTACAGGCCGGAAGCTCGTAAGACCGAAAGCGCAAACCAGTTCTCCCGCCGTGTCGTTAAAATCAGCAAACAGGGTATTGAGAAGGGCAATTCTAGGATGGTGTTTTACAAACCAAAATTGGACTGCAGATTACATGAGGCACACCAACAGACTTCTTCTTTGTTAGTACCTAACTTCTCTGGCTTTACTCAGCAGGCTATCGCGACCCACGAAGACCTGTCATTTGACCCAGCTGCCACGGTAGAAAACATTCAGCTATCCGAATTGTCGCTTGAGAAATGGTATGCCATTGATGGCCCAAGACGCGCCTTGCAGCTTCACAGGGACTTTATGGCATCTTTCTGGCGCAACCGTCATAGCTACGGCTTCAAAGCGATTGATGTACGGCGCTACGGTGGCACCCATGTGGCTGAAACCTTGTTATCTGAAGGCGTGATCACGATTAAAACGAGCTATTGGTGCCAGCTCCAAGCCATTTTAAAGCGCACACAGATATTTCAGCAGCTCGGAATGTTCAGCTTTCAGTCTATGCCTTACATCGATGTTGCGAACCATCCCCGCGCCATCGATATGACCCAGCATCGCAGGGATAAGACAGAAATCCTTAATATCATTAGAGCGGAGCGAAATGCCCAGCGCCACGGGGTTAAAACCGCCCTAACCAACGATGACACAGTAGAGCGCCTAGGATTTAACATCGAGCGCGTTATTCAGGACGCAGGTTGGGCAGTAAGGGAAATGATAGATGGTCTTAATAGCCATTTACTCCATGTTAGATTTGATACCTCAGACGTAGGGGTAACCCAGAGAGCTGGAGTGTCTAAATTATGGCTGGCACTGATGTTCGGCGGCGTGACCCAGATTGATGATGTACTTAAACAGCTGTTATCGCCTGCTCAGCTGGCTCAACTCAAAGAGCATCCGAGCGACTACCTCAATGCCAGCAGAGTCATGGCCAAGTCGTTGAACTTGATTGTCGCTGAATTAATCCGAGCTGCCCATGATTGGAACGGCGCTATATCAACGCTTAAACAGCAATTATGTAAAGGCTTAACGCGGGAAGAGTACAAGGTCGCTGTCGGCTCCCTGGTGCCAGCCGAAGTGTACGACCAATCCATTTTGGAGTGGTGGAAGCCAAACCCTGACAACTTCAAATTGTTGTTGGGGAAAGCGTTAGAAACGATGGAAGAGAACTTACGCTTTATTGAGTCACTTAACCAATCGTTACAGCGAGTACAGCGCCTAGCAATGCCGCAGGCAGCTAACAAGATGACTCTGGGTGCACGCTTGACGGCATTGAAGAGGAAGGCAGCGTAAGGCAAAATTTGCGTGATTTGGACTTGGTGAGATCCTGTATTTAAATAAACAGGAGCCTTGCCATGCCCAGATTCGATTTCAAAGACCCTCTCAATCCACGGTTGGCGGTAAAGCCGCAAGTGTGGCAAACGCCCTTTATCCGGCTAGCTAATCGCATCCCTCCTAGTTACCGCATCCACTTCGTTGGCGTGACAGTAGATTGCCGTTTAGGCTACACCGGAAGGCGCCAATTTCACTCGCTGGCGCAAGCTCTCATTTGGGCCGAATCAATGTATGGTGATTCGTGGTCGAATAAGCGATTTACTCAGGAGTTGGATTTGCATGTTTTATTGGATTGCACCAGTCGCTCGCTACCACAGGATTTGAAAAATTCCATAGCGGCACAGTTACGCAGATGCTAATAGGCTAAATTTGCCCAACGCGCCAAAAGTGTAAAGTTAGATTTATGCACGAGGTAACAACTTGTTTTCAATATCAAATACACCTTAAACCTAAACATTAAAAATTTGCCATAATCTCTTTAGAGATTTTGATAACCGACTTATGATAGTAGTTTTGATAGGTGATAAATTACTCTATCAAATTGTATACATTTTGATAGGGTGCATTTTTGACTTTTATCGCCCAACTGGTGTAAATTGAGCGAATCGAACGATTCGTTTAAAGGTGATAAATGAACACTCTTTCAGCCAATGAAGCAAAAATTCACTTTGGAGATTTGTTGCTCAAAGCTCAACAAGCTCCAATCCAAATTAATAAAAATGGCAAGCCTGTGGCCGTTGTTATTTCAGCTGATGCATACCAAAGTATCGAGACACTAAAATTACATTTGCTTCAATCCAAAGCGGTGAAAGCCATAACTGACATCAAAATGGGCAATTTGGTTGATGGTAATACCTTTTTTGATGAGCTGGCCGCAGGGCAGTATGACTAATGCCGGTAACTTATCATTTAACGCCCGATGCACAATCTGATCTGATAGGTATTCACCGCTTTACGTTAGCCCAATGGGGAACGACTCAGTCGAAGACCTATTTATCAGGACTTAGACAAACGATTCAACTGCTGGCTGAAACACCCACCCTTGGGAAAAATAGACCCGAGGTACGCATGAATGTGTTTAGCTTCCCTTATTCAAGTCATGTCATCTATTACATCCAACATGAGCATCAATTCGTTGTATTTGGGATCTTACATAAAAGTATGATTCCACTTGCACATCTCGCGGAGCGGGAAATTATTTGATGTAGTGAAATAGGGAGGGCACCATGAAAAATGATGTTCGGCGGCTATCTATTTTGTCAACTGATGAAATAGATGAACTGTTTGGATTACCTCATTTCTCAGATGATGATCGTCGATTATATTTTGACTTAAGTGCTAAAGAGCGCGAGCTATTCGACAATACCCGAACGTTTTCTGTGGCAGCCCATTTAGTATTGCAACTGGGCTATTTCAAAGCCAAACGGCAGTTTTTCAGTTATGAACAAGAATCGTCAGTACTAAATGACTTGGATTACATTGCCGCGCTGTACTTTCCCACCAAAACGCTTTCAAGACTGAAAAGTCCCTCAAGACCGATTAGGGCTGAACAACAACGAGCAATTCTTGATTTATTCCAGTATAAACAATGTGATAATGAGGTAAAAGTTGATTTGGAAGATAAAGCACAGCGGGTTGCGATGTTATCGACACAACCTATCTTTATCTTTCGTGAATTAACCCAATACTTAGCATTACACCGTATTGTCATGCCCAGTTATCGGTATATGCAAGAGATGATTGGTAGAGTGGTGGCTTATGAACGCACCCGTATTGCTCGATTACTTAGCACTTGCATGACTTCACTTATCGATCAGCAATTAGCGGCTTTGCTTCGGGCTGAGTCAGGAGTATTTCGCGTCAGCGCATTAAAACATGAAGCTAAAGATTTCAGTTATAAAGAATTGCGACATGAAGTCGCACGGCGGCAGTTTTTCCAGCCTCTACATGAGTTTGCCAAGCAGTTCCTCATAACAGCGGGGATCTCCAATGAAAGCGGCAAGTATTATGCTTCTATGGTTAAGTTTTATACCACTTATAAACTTCAACGCATGAAAAAAGAGACTGCTCAGTTATATCTGCTGTTTTTTGCTTTTCATCGGTTTCAGCAAATTAATGACAACTTAATTGAAGCATTGCTCCATTGGGTCGATCAATACGAGAAACAGGCCAAGCGTGCCGCTGAAGAAGCAATGAATAATGCGGTTACCAATGCAGCGAAAAATTTACAGGCTGCGGGTCATGTATTGAGCCTGTTTACGGATGACACCATCACCGATGACACACCTTTTTCCATTATTAAAGAAAAAGCCTATGCATTGCTTGAACAAGAGAGATTCCCATTAGTTGCTGATTACTTACGCAATATTGCTTTCGACAAAACGGCATTTGAATGGTCACATTACACAAAATTATCCGCCACATTCAAACGTAACTTAAGGCAACTTTTTACTGATCTGGATTTTGCCGGACGTGTAGAAGACTCTCCTTTGCTTGAAGCTATCGCGTTTTTACAAAACTTATTGCGCACAGAAAAATCACCAAGGCAAACTGACCCTAATTCATTTCCGACTGAGATTATTCCTAAAGGTTTACGCCGATATTTGTTTAGTAAAGAGGGCAAAACATTTAAAACGCTTGATGTAGATCGCTATGAGTTTTTGGTCTATCGCCTACTACGCAACTCACTGGAAGCGGGTGATGTGTACGTTAAACATAGTAATGAATTTCGCCGCTTTGAAGATGACTTAATAAGCGATCTTAGATGGCAGGATAAAGAACGAGTATTGCAAGATATTGGTGCACCCATTTTATTGGCCCCTATCCAAGATACTCTGGCTGTATTTCATACTATGCTAGCAGCACGTTATAGTGCGATTAACCAACATATTTCTGATGGGGTCAACAAACATATTAAAGTAATTGGGGCTGCCGAAAAGCGTCGTTGGAAGCTGCTTTATCCGAGCAGTGATGAATCCGTTAATAGCGATTTTTACAGCCAGTTACCAGGAATTGGTATTGCGGATCTACTGTGGTTTGTTGCGGGTAATACTGGATTTTTAAATGCATTTACCCATGTATTAGATCGTTATGTAAAGCATGAAGCTGATCCCCGTGAAATTTTCGCCTGTATTGTTGCGATGGGAACAAACATGGGGTTAGCAAAAATGGCTGAGGTTTCAGGCCTTAGCTCAGCATCAATGGCGGGGACATCAAGAAATTATCTACGCTTGGAGACATTACGAGCGGCTAATGATGCGATTAGTAATGCGACCAGCCAGCTACCCGCATTTCATCTCTATGATATTCAGGACACACTTCATTCAAGTAGCGATGGTCAGCGGATAGAAACGCAAATTAACACCCTTAACGCTCGATATTCTCCCAAGTATTTTGGTTTACAGAAAGGTGTCAGCGCCTACACGTTGGTTGCAAATCATGTTCCTATAAATGCAAAGATTATTGGGACTCACGAACATGAAAGCCATTACGTTTTCGATTTATTGCATAACAATACCTCTGATATAAAGCCAGAACGGCATTCCACTGACACCCATGGCACCAATCAGGTTAATTTTTGGATTTTGCATGCATTTGGATATCATTTTGCACCTCGTTATCGTGATTTGCATAAGAAAATGGATACGTTAGTCGGCTCACAACATCCCAATGAGTGTGGTGACTGGCTAATAAAGCCTGCCCGAAAAACCAACGATGAATTGATTGAACGTGAATGGCCCAATATTCAACGGATCATGGCATCGCTAGCTCAAAAAGATGTTACTCAAGCCACGATTGTTCGCAAACTCTCGAGCTATTCGCGTCAGAATCAGACCAAGAAAGCATTATGGGAGTTGGAAAACATATGCCGAACGCTATACATTCTCGACTTTGTCGACGATGTTGGCTTACGTCAATGTGTACAAAAAGCATTAAATCGTGGCGAAGCCTATCATCGTCTTAGACGAGCAGTTGCATTTGTTAACGGTGGAAAATTCAGAGTAAAAACAGAAGAGGAGCAGCAAATATGGAATGAATGCTCTCGGCTCATCACCAACGCGGTCATTTACTACAACACAGTGCTGCTATCTCGTGTCTATGAACAGAAGCAAACAGTAGGAGATCAAAATGCACTGGCTCAGCTTCACAGTATTTCGCCCGTTGCATGGCAGCACATCAATATGTATGGCAATTTTGAGTTTAGTCCATCAACCTCAAAAATAGATATCGATGCATTGGTTGCTCGATATGCTGAACCAGAATATTGGAAGCAAGCGCTGATTGAGAACGAGAATTCAAGTGAGTGATTTTAGAATTTAAAGCTAACTTTACATTTTTGGCGCGTTGGGCAAATTTAGCCATAAACAGCCGGTCGACTTTCGTAAATCCATTAATGGCTTATCGTTGCTGGTCGAGCAAGAGATGCAGCTCTCGCCATTTAGCGGCGCACTGTTTGTGTTTTGTAATCAGCAGCGTACCCGGTTAAAAGTACTGTACTGGGATAGCACCGGGTTTTGCCTGTGGTACAAACGGCTTGAAAAAGACAAGTTCCGCTGGCCACGGCAGATGCCTGGCAAAATACTGTCTATTAGCGAGCAGCAATGGCATTGGCTGTTGCAAGGTGTCGATATCCAAAAAATCACCGCCCATCAGCCACTGCATTACCAGAGTGTGGGCTGATATGACGATCGGCTATAAATCCTTATGATCGCATCCAAAACAATCTAAATCTTACCAAGCACTTAGCTAAATTGGCCGTTATAATGGCGGCCATGAAAAAGATACCAGACACCTTACCTGATGACGTTGCACTGCTCAAGAAAATGCTGCTTGAGCAGACGCAAAAGCTTGAGCGCAAACTGGCGCAAAAAGATAAACGCATCGCCAAATTAGAGCGGGTTAACCAGCAACTGTCGGACAAGTTGCAGCAGTTGCTGGAGCGTTACAACCTGAAGAAGTACCAGAAATTTAGCCCCAGCAGTGAAACCTATGAAGGTGAAGGCGAGGTGTTAAATGAGGCCGAACAGCTTATTGAAGACGAGTCAGTAGCGACAGAGCCAGATACTCAGACGACCGAGAGCGCTAAGAAAGCTGCTAAGCCACGCCGCCCACGGATTGCCCCTGAGCTGCCGCGCGTTGATGTTATCCATGACATTGACGATAAAACCTGTGCTTGCTGTGGCCATGCGCTACATCAAATGGGTGAGGAAGTCAGTGAGCAAATCGAGTTCGTACCGGCACAAATCCGGGTGCTCAGAAACGTGCGGCTGAAATACAGCTGCCGGCAGTGTGAAACCACGGACACCAAGGTCGACATTAAAATTGCCGATGTGCCACCGGCGGTTATCCCTAAGAGCATGACCACACCGAGTCTGCTTGCCCAAATCATCAGCAGCAAAATGCACTATGGCTTACCGCTTTATCGTCAGGAGCAGTTGTTTAATCAGGCCGGTATTGAGCTTAGCCGTCAAACGATGAGCCGCTGGCTGATAAGCTGTGCAGAGAAACTGAAACCGTTACTGGCGTTAATGAAAGCTGAGCTTCTGAAACAGCCCGTGCTGTGGGCAGATGAAACCACGGTTAATGTGCTGGATGTTGAGAAAAGCACCTGTTATATGTGGGTATATGGCTGTGGCTTAGAAAAAAGTACCGGCCCCAAGCTCGTGCTGTTTGATTATCAGGATAGTCGCAGCAGTAAACATCCCACCGACTTCCTGGCGGGGTTTAACGGTTATCTGCAGGTCGACGGTTATGCCGGATATGAGAAAACCCACGCAACCTTAGTCGGCTGCTGGGCGCATGCCAGACGCAAGTTCGTCGAAGCCCAAAAAGCGCAGGGCAAAGGCAAAACGGGTAAGGCCGATGTGGCCCTTAACCATATCCAGAAACTCTATGCGCTGGAGAGTAAATTAAAAACTGCGCCGCCTGATAAGAAATATGAAGCCAGGCAAACGCTAGCCAAGCCGTTGCTCGCGCAATTCAAAAGCTGGTTGGATAAATCAAGCGAGAGTGTCACGAAAGAAAGTTTACTGGGAGCGGCTATTACGTATAGCCTGAATCAGTGGCCCAAGCTTGTCCGCTATCTGGATGATGGCTGTCTGAATATCGACAACAATCGTGCGGAGCGCGCCATCAAACCGTTCGTGATTGGTCGCAAGGCGTGGTTGTTCGCTAATACCAAGACGGGAGCACAAGCCAGTGCGGCACTGTACAGCCTGGTCGAGACCTCAAAAATCAACGGACTGGAGCCGTATGATTACCTATGCCGCTTATTAACCGAGCTACCCAAAGCCAACACCCAAGAGAAACTACAGCAACTCCTGCCTTACTGATCACCAGCCACACCGCAAGGTGTGGTTGGCGTTACGCTTACCTCTGGTTGGTGATGATCCGCAGTAGTGCACTTTTCATAAAAATCGCCTGCAAAATATACATTAAATCAATATATATCAGATCAGTGCATATTGGTAGTGTCAAGGTTAAATAATAGGCAATTTTGTACTAGGTAGCGTTTTAATTTGATTATGGACTTTATGCTATACCGATAAATACACAGGAAATTTTTTTCACAAAAGTGTATGAATGTTGATAGAAGCAACAAGCTACCATCGAAGGGCGTTTCCAAAGATATTGGTATAACAGAGCATCGAACAGACTCAGTTGGAAAGGATCTCGCGTAGAAGCTCTATCATCTTCACGGATAACTCGCGTTTCCAACGATAAATTAGTTTGGGATTATGTAGGGTAACGTTGTTGTATCGTTATGTGATTTTACTCACTTAGCGCGGTGTACAGAACTACTGGATCAGATCAGTTTCAACTGACGTTCTGCCGTTGCACATTTTGCCCTGATGAGTTCGTTCATTGTTGTAAGACAGCCACTCATCCTGATCATTTTGCCGCGTCTCCAGCGTTTGATTAACTTGTTGCGAAAAGCCACCTGATAAAACTCGTTCAGGATCGCCTTATCAAACTGCTCGCAGATCCCATTCGTTTGCGGTGACATCGTTTTAGTTTTCGTGTGATCGATGCCACTACTAGAGTTGGTAATCATGACGCTCGAACTTGCAGAGTAGCACAGCCTATATCGATGTTAACTCTACACCTGACTCTGTCAATTTATGCGTATCAACATAGTGGCTGAAACGTGCTAATAAGAAGGTGAGTTTTGGATGAATGTACCTTTGACAAAATGGTCTGTTGGGTGCTGTATAAAAGTAGTCGATAAGCTCAGTTTTATTCGCTTTAAAATCCTTAAAAAAATAAACCTGAGTAATGACTGGCTGCTCAAAATCAGCTCTACAGGCATCTAATATGTTTACAGCCTGGTTATACTGAACCTCATCATAAGCGTATATCGCTGAACGATATTTACCACGCATTGAGTGGTTTGATGTGCTCGCGTGAGTATGTAAATGGATTTCGATCAAGGTTGATAAAGAAATAACAGTCGGATCAAAAACCACTTCAATGGCTTCGCTGAACTGAGCGTTGTCACCAATTGAGGCGATCCAACCTTGATTGACAGTAGCAATGCCAATAAGTGATGAAAATACGCCTTCGGTGCACCAGTGACAACCACCGCCTAAGCCGATTGTATTAAGGGTGGTTGTCGTATGCAAATTGCAAGTCTGTGTGGGCTGCTGCAAACTCATTGAGATGAGGGCAACTTCCAGTCTGGTCTGGGGAAGTGGCAGGTATAGCCATTTGGTCGGAGTTCCAAATAGTCCTGATGCATAGCCTCCGCTTCCCAAAAATCACTTGCAGGTTCGACTTCAGTCACTACTTTTCCAGGCCATAATCCCGAAGCATCCACGTCAGCAATGGTTTTTACTGCCTCAGCATGCTGTGCCTCAGAGGTATAATAAATGGCTGAGCGATAAGATGTGCCCTTGTCATTACCTTGTCTATTTACTGTACTAGGGTCATGAATCTGAAAGAAAAACTCTAAAATTTGTCGATAGCTGGTGATTTCATTATCGAACATTATTTCAATGCCTTCAGCATGGTTACCATGATTGCGGTAGGTAGCATTAGCCACTTCACCACCGGTATAACCTACTCGGGTTGAAGTGATACCGGGACGTTTGCGGATAAGATCCTGCATGCCCCAAAAGCAGCCACCGGCTAATACTGCGCGTTCAATTGCCATAATTAAATGTCCTCTACTTGGTCTAAATACTCTGCGTAACCTTTACTTGCCATTTCTTCCCTAGGAATAAAACGTAATGACGCTGAGTTAATACAATAACGTAGGCCACCCTGGTCTTTGGGACCGTCTGAAAATACATGGCCTAAGTGACTGTCGCCATGAGTTGAGCGCACTTCTGTGCGGGTCATGCCGTGCGACCTATCAGTGATTTCAATTACGTTGACAGAGTCTATCGCTTTGGTAAAGCACGGCCAACCACACCCTGATTCATACTTGGCAGAAGACGCAAATAAAGGCTCACCTGACACGATATCCACGTAAATGCCGGGCTTGGTGTTCTTTAGCAATTCACCAGTCCCTGGACGCTCTGTACCATTTTCTTGCGTCACCCGATACTGCTCCTTAGTCAGAGCAGAAATCGCATTCATAGATTTTTGATAGGTATTCATAAATGTCCTCTTATAGAGTAGAGCCATGTGCCTTTCAGATTATAAGAGACCTTCTGTTTACAGAATTTATTTCACTTAGGCCGTTAACCCGAAAAAATGATCTGATCCAGTAGTTCTGTACACCGCGCTAAGTGAGTAAAATCACATAACGAGGTGCCTATGACAGCTAAAAAGAACTGCAAGACCTATACCGCAGAATTTAAGGCCCTCTAACTTATAGTTGTTTCGGATGCGGCTTATTTGTTTTTGTGCTCCAGTGCTGTAAGTGATGTGCCTACGATAAATATAGACACGACAAACAAGCCTAAATCTTTTAGCAAAAACTGGCCAGGAACCACAGAGATCGCAGGAAACCCAAGAGATGCCTCAAAAACACCGGGTGTAGTCAGCATGAACGACAATGTCGTAAAAAAGAGTCCGGTTGAAAGTACACCGCCCAAGATTGCGAGCTTAGGGGAGAAAACTCGTGCAGCGATTAACAGGCCAACTGAAATTTCAAGCACACCCAGAAAATTTGAGAATCCTTGAATGCTGAGGAAACTATACATCCATGAAAGCAGAGGGCTATTACTAACAAAACCATGTATACCGTTTGCTTCGTAGCTAGTGAATTTCATACCACCAAACCACAAATATATTATCGTCATGGCAACGTAGATGCCACCTATACCAAACTTAGTGACTTTTGCACCGAGATTATTACTAAGGATATTGGTAGTCTGGACACCATTTTCAATTTCGGGAATAGTCATCTTATATCTCCAATTATTTTTAGCCATGTGGACTCACTCTATGTAGCCCACTAAAATGATATGACTCTTGAGAAAAACTATATGTTTACTCGAGTCGAACCTAACTTAGGTAATTGCTGTAGTTGAGCACCAATGGATTAGACATCAATGCCTAGTGGTTGAACGGCCGGGAAGTCGACCTCGGTCTGTGTCACTTCGTTAACGTAGTTAGTGAAAGTGTTCAGGGCAACAGCCAACAGAATATCCACTACATGTGCATCACTGTAGCCAGCGTTCAGCACCGCTTGGACCTGGTCATTGCTGACTTGCCCGCGCTGGCGGACTACGGCGGCAGCAAAACGCACGGCTGCGTCGGCCTTAGGGTCATTTGATGCACCGCTGCGGTTGGCAGTGAGTTCAGCATCATCAAGCTTGGCCACCTTACGGCCTAGGAAGGAATGGCCAGCAAGGCAATAATCGCAGCCGTTGATCTCAGCGACGGCTAGGGCAATACGCTCAAGAGTCGCTGTACCCAAGCCGCCCTGTGCTGATGCTGCGCTCAATTGCAGGTAGCCAGTCAGCGCAGCAGGGCTGTTGGCAACGACGCGGAACATGTTAGGAACGCGGCCCAGTTGTTTTTCCACAGCCTTGAGTGAGGTATGGGTAGCAGTAGGCGCGGCGTCGATTGTGGTAGGGGTGTTCAAACGTGACATAAATTTCTCCTAGTGATTTGAAAGACAGCACGCTGTATTGGCGTGGAATAAATTGTATTTAAGAAGGTTCTGCTTGATAATCCGTTGCTATCAGACAGCTCATCTTCACGTCTTGCGCAGTCGCCATTTCAGTGCCACTACACACCTTCGTTGACGTCACGCCGTCCTGATTTCTAAGGAGGTCTTCGAGACTCCAAAAACACCCTCCGGCAACGATCACATTATTTATTTTTCATAAAGCCTCCTTGGTTTTTATCTATTTACTAATGGAACTGAATTTACAGCATGTAAAATAGATATAACATGCTCAATAGTTCGTATAATGTGACTTATTAGACAGTTTACGTAGGGGCTATGTATGGATGCAGACTTTGGATATCAGATTAAAAGAGTTGTGAAATTAAGGGTTCACGAAAAACTGCAAATATAGGGCAAATCAGATTGTCTATACCCATAATTTAGAGCGCCCGAGCATCAGGAACTCACTGAAAGCAGACGTTTCTGAAAATAAACAAGGCACAGCGCTTGAAAATTTCGAGACATCAACGTTTTGCCAAAAGGCTAAAAATGCGTGCACTACTCATTTCGCATTTAAAGAGAGCATCGGTTATTAGGCAATAACGATGTGGCCAAAATTTGTCGACCACTACACTATCTCGTAAACGAGTTTGATAGACGTCAACTAGTACGTATTTTTAGTGTAAGGTCATATTAATGCACGATGCTAAACTCTGCTGTGAGCTAGGTAGGATGTATAAATACCATAAATATTTCAATGCTTTACTTTTTAAAGCTCAAGTGAGTTACTCAGTTCCGACTGTTGGTGGCAGATTTGGAATCTCGCGATTTGTCTTAAATGTCAGCCAAGCAAGTCTCTCGCTAATAAAGTGTTGACTATCCCTGACAAAGTAACAATTTCTTGCCATAATCAGACTTAAGCACTTTACTTAGAGTGTATGTGCGCCGCTTAATGCATCAATGCTGCTAATTCCCTGATTGACATCAATCACTTTGTTTCCTGTTTGATACTCTGAGATAAACAAGATCGAATGATGCAAAAGGGGACTATTTAAATACTGAGGGAACAAATGGCAGTAGATTTGAGCATAGAAACCGCTCTGCTCCTAGAGCGCTGGCAAGGCATTGTAAACTCGATGGCTCAAGTCGCGGAAGTGCCTTGTGTGCTGATTAATCGATTAGATAAAAACGAAATTTGTCAGGCTGTTGGCAGTGTGTCAGTACCAACTTTTTATTGCGGTGAACCTGTTCCATTGGCACTTAACACTTATTGTTCCCAAGTCATTTCCAGTAACCAGCCATTACTAGTTGAAAATGCAATCGGTACCCGATATGAAAACAATAACCCAACATTTGCAGCAGGCTTTAGTTATTACTATGGCCTGCCATTGCTTTGGCCTAGCGGAAAAACTTTCGGTACTTTGTGTATGTTGGACTTTTCAAGCCCAGATCGGGCATCACAACACTGTTCCTTACTCACACTTTTTAAGCAGGCCATTGAATACGATTTACAGATGCTTCAACAACAGCAAGATCTGCTAAAGCGTGAGCAACAAGCAGACAAAAAATTTATACAACTATTCAATGAGATGTCAAATAGGATAAGACCGGTAACTAATAATAAGTTGCTTCAATCTGAGTTGTTTGTACTTTTGACAAGCCAATACCAATACTGGCATCAGGAACTGGATAAGCAGCTTAATCAAACCGTCCTGACTGATGAAAACTCCATTCATATAGCGGCACTGGTTCGAATTTGGTCAAATTTGTTGGCGATTGCCCATGAAACAGAATGGTTGAGAGCTACGGCAGTTCTAGAACCTTATAGTTGTGATGCTGTTGCGTCACTGGTCAATGCAACTCCATTATTAGAACAAGCAGTGTATAAAACAGCGCTGACCCTTGGTGCTGATCTCGTTTTGAGGAGTCATTTGCCTAATCCACTGTTACTAAGTGGGAAACCAGAGTTATGGTCTCTGATAGGACTAGCTATCACGAGCTTTTTAGTTGTTGGCGCCAGCGGTACAAGTATAACTATTTTTGTCAGTAACCGATTAAAAGGTAAGTACAGAGTTTTGGAATGGTCCCTTCTTGTAAAAGGCCAGACGATGCCGCTGCGTTTTACCCGCGATAATCAAGCGCTTTATGGTTTTGCAACAGTATGTGCCGAGTTAGCGGGTGCTGTTCTTGAATCTGGTGAGTGGCAATTAACTGAGAGTCTTCAGCAACAGAGTCGTTATCTCAACTCAAATCGTGATCACGTTGACGACATTGAAAGCAGGAATGCTTCAAGAACTGCTAATGGCATAACCAGGCTTATCTGCTTATCGATACCGGTGATGGGAGACGATTTATAAACACTCAGCGATGATCAGCGAAGTTGTGTTTTAGTTTTCTTGTTGGCACTACATCCGGTATGGCGGCCTTTAATCTGAGAGTGACACTTGGGATAACTGAAAAACTGGCTGTGATTCTGCTGAACGGAGCTTGGTGCTAAGCATGTTGGCGTCATTCAAAGCAAGGTCAACACTGCTATTAACGTTTACGATTATCTGACGGACGTGCTGCTGCGCGTCAACCAACATCCAGTAAGCAAGGTACATGAACTAATGCCGAAGTTACGGAAAGCTCAGTTCGAAAGCGCATTACAGCGTTCAGCTCTATTTAGCAATCCCGATGCTTCGGTAAAATAAGCCACGGAAAATGCTCCGGAGGCCGCATGCACACTAAATAGATGACGTTAGACGAAGAGTTGGATTTAAACGAGCAAATTATAGAGCCTGCGACCGGAAAAGCCAAAAGTTTATAAATACAGCTAAAACTCAAATCAAGCAGGCGAATATTGTACAAAACAATACCATTGCTACAGAGATAACTTCAAGTCTGACAGATCTATGCTAGAGTTAAATCAACGATTTAATTCATTTTTCTATGCAGGATCTTTGAAAAATGCAGTAGAAAAACGGAGAAGTACATGACCTTTAGTTTAGCTCAAACAGCTAGTGCAGAAACCACACTAAAAGCACCTGCTGAAGCAGATCAGAACCTGCGGGATATCACTGAACTGGCGTGTTATATCTGTGATGCACCAGTGGCTATGGTGACGCGAACCGATGACACAAAGCTGAATCTAATTGCAAAAGTTGGTATTTCGCGTACCTCTGTATTAATTAAAGAGTCCTTTTGCGTGTATGCAATGGAAACACCTGATGCGGTAATGGTGGTCCCTGACGCTACTTTAGATCACAGATTCAGTACCAATGCTATGGTGATTTCAGGACCTGGCTACCGATTTTATGCTGGCTCGCCGCTGATTGATCCCGAAGGTGCAGTGATTGGTACTATTTGTGTCTATGATCATGTTCCTAAGCAGCTGAACCAGCGGCAGATAAGCTCTTTGCAGGCTCTGTCCAGACAAGTGATCGCCATACTGGAGCTGAAAAAAGTCGGCGAACAATTACATAATACCAGCATGACGGATGCGCTGACAGGGGTGAACAACAGAAGAGCTTTTGACCTCAAGTTTGAAGCTGAATTTGCTCGCTGGCAAAGAACAGGACAATCTTTTGTACTGGCATTGATTGATATTGATCACTTTAAGAGTTTTAACGACAGCTATGGTCATGCCGCAGGAGATGAGGCACTGAGTCAAGTCGCGGCTCTGTTTCAGCGCCATAGCAGGAACTATGACTTTTTCGCCCGTTATGGTGGTGAAGAGTTTGTGCTGATCCTGCCAGGCACAGACACAGCGTCCGCAAATAAAACACTGGAAAAGTTAAGGCTGGTAGTGGCTAACCATGAGTGGTTATTACGACAATTAACGGTCAGCATAGGTTTGGCCAGCGCTGATTTATTTGACGACAAAAAGCAGTTGCTCGAAGTCGCCGATCAGATGTTATACAAAGCTAAAACCCAAGGCCGCAATCAAACCAGTGTGTTCGCCACACTGTAAGAGATCTGTTCATGCTGCGCTGATCTCAAGACCTCATAAAAACTGAGGTCTTGCTTCGGTCGATAAGCTGGTCTGATATTGGCATTATTTATTCCTTTCAAATACATGGGTAATGCGACTTACACAGATTTTTTATGCTCTCTTGGACTCCATGTGAAGGAGATCGTCACATTCTTTACATATAGAAAATAGAGTTCTTTAGCCAGCTGCAATTTCAGATTAACCGATTCGGTAAGCTTTCTGCATTTCCGGAGACAACTTTTTTAGCCAGCTTGAGAGACTGAAGCCTTTTCTATCGGTACTATTTAATTTAGTAAAATACAGATGTTCATCCCAGCGAGGACCGAAATCTACTTCTGCAAGACTTACAAGCTGTTTGTTTCTGCGAAGACGATGCTTTTGATGGTAATCTTCGGCGGGCCAAAAATAACCATTTTGTTCTCCGGCCTCAATCACCTCGGGAGATTTCTCCTTTCCAATCGCTTGAATCAGTTCTTCAGCTACTTGTTTTTGCTCCAGATCAAAAACAAAAAGTATCTGGCGATACTGGCCCTGCTTTCTACCATGAACAGACCATGATTCAAAACTTCCAAGAAGTTCCCTGTAGCTGATTTGGTCTTTATCGTAGATCACTCTGACGACTTCGGCGTGTCCGTTGATGTTGCGGTAACTCGGATCCAGAGTTGATGCTCCAGCGTAGCCAACACGTGTTTGCACTACTCCCTGCGTCCCTCCAAAATTAGAATCCGGTCCCCAAAAGCAACCCATGCCGAAAACCGTTTGACTAAGCTTCCCGATTTTCAATGCTTCTTCGATTGCTTCAGGGGTTGCAAATTCATAGCTTTCAACACCGTCTTCTTTATTCATTTTTAGATCCGACATATTTTTCACCTAACTTTCAAAAATTGAAGCCACTCCCATTCCTCACGCCGTGCAAACGACGATAAGACCACGTTTTCCAACACCAGCTTGATGAAGTATCTTTGCTAAAACTCCGCAGCATGTTTCTTGGTAACACAACTGCGGAAAATTGCTGTAATCATTGATCTTACTGCTTATTAAGTTATTAATAATTCTAAAAAACTCATTATTTCATTGAAGCTTCCAACCACCTGTCAAGGTCCTTGAACTTGGGGTTTCTCAGCTTCTTTGTCCCAACCACTATTGTCGGGAAATTCAGCTTTCCGTTCGAATAGAGGGAGCACAGTTCATCAGCAGCCGCGTCGTCTTCATGAACATCCAAAAAAACAAACTGGCTCCCTTTTTCTTGCAAGTACGAATGGTAAATCTTGGTTTTATGGCAGTCTTTATGACCGAACAGCTTAATCAACACGAACGGCTCCTTTTTTCAAAAGGTTCACTTTCATAAACCCCCTCGATTTAAAAATTATTCTACAAACTTCAATGACTCCGAGTTAATACAGAATCGGACCCCTGATGGCTCAGGACCGTCTGGAAAAGCGTGCCCCAGATGGGCTTCGCACACATTGCATAGCACTTCGATTCTGCGCCCGAAGGTCGTATCCAGTTCATATTGAATTACGTTGTCTGCGACTGGCTCAGAAAAACTCGGCCATCCCGTTCCCGAATCGAACTTTAGGTTCGAGTCAAAGAGTTCGGTGTCGCAGCCCACACAGGCGTACCTTCCAGCTTCATAAAATGAACAGAGTTCTCCGGTGTGCGCGCGTTCGGTGCCTTTCATCCGCATGACCCGAAATTGCGCTGGCGTCAGAATTTCTTTCCACTCTTCCTCGCTCTTTTCTACTTTTTTGGGAGGCGCGGGAGTGCCGTTATCCAGGTAGTTGTAAATGCTTTTCCAATTGAACATATATTTGCTCCTTTATTTTAGGGTTCACTCTTTAGCTATCAATCCACGAGAAGAAGTCTGTAGCACTACCAATGAATTCTCCATCCACAAAAACTTGCGGTACAGTTTGGAGATTTGTTCTTTCCTTCAACTCCAGGTAAGTCTTCGGATCGTCGTCTACGCGAATTTGTTTGAAATCGACCTTTTCAGCAGTTAGGTAATTCTTCACGCGTGCGCAAAATGGACAATGGTCTTTCGTATAAATAACAACATTCTTAAGTGCTTTCATTTTTTCCTCGTTCATTTGGTTCATGATTTAGTCTCTTTCAAAATGGCAAGAGTATCCGCTGGGATTCCTCTGCAAATAGTTTTGGTGATATGCCTCAGCGTCGTAGAATTCTTTTTCCAGGGTGACGGTCGTGACCACTTCATTCTCGAAGCGACCGATCTCATTGACCTCATCAATCACGTTTTCGATAATCGCTTTCTGTGCATCGTCACGATAGAACGCTGCCGAGCGATACGAAGTGCCAACATCATTTCCTTGGCGATTCTTCGTAGTCGGATCATGGATTTTGAAAAAGTAATGTAGAATCTCTTCGAGAGATATTTCGTCTTGGTCGTATTCCACGCGAACCGCTTCGGCGTGCCCCGTTTTCCCTGTTATAATATCGGCGTAGGTAGGATCATCAAAATCTCCGCCAGAGTAGCCCACCTTCGTTGACGTCACACCGTCCAGACTCCTAAGGAGGTCTTCGAGACCCCAAAAACACCCTCCGGCAACGATCACATAATCTAGTTTCATAAAGCCTCCTTAGTTTTCATCCACTTACTGATTAGACTGACTTTACAGCATGTAAAATAGATATAATATGTTCAATAGTTCGTATAACATGACCTATTGGACAGTTTACGTAGGAGCTATATATGGATGTTCTCAGTGAAATTTTAGATAAGGTAGAGCTTACTAGCAGCTACTGGTATAGAACCTCATTTGCGGGAGACTGGGGCATCAGCCTCCCGCAGGAAGAGAATCTAGCGAGATTTCACATCGTGACTCATGGCGAGTTTTGGTATGAGGTGCCAAAACTTAAACTTAAAGCATTGGCGGAGCAGGGCGATATTTTGATCTTTTTCAAAGGGATGGAGCACACCATGGCCAGTGCACCAAAAATCAAGGCCGAGCCTGCGGTCGAATTTAGAGCTAAAGCCAACCTCACCGAAGCTCAAGTTTTGGAATACGGTGATCAGAGCAAGCTCAAAGCCAACGTCGTTTGCGGACATTTTTGTTTTAATGGCGGACCCGATCATCCATTCTTAAATTCGCTGCCAAATGTCGTGCATATCAAGAGTGCTGATAACTCCCACTCGCCTTGGCTTGCCATGCTTTTAAGTATTATAGAGCAGGAAGCAAAATCAGGGCTTCCTGGAAGCAACACGTTAGTCAGAAAGCTGACCGAAATTATCTTCGTGCAAGCGTTAAGAATCCACATGTACAAATCCAATAAAAATGCTGGATTCTTCAAACTGATCGAAAATCCGCAACTCAGCAAAACCTTGGAAGCTATTCATCATAGTCTCGATAAAAAATGGGGTCTTGACGATCTCGCCGGGATTGCGGGGATGTCGCGTACGAACTACAGCGTCAAATTTAAGGAGCTGTCAGGCATGACACCTCTTGATTATTTAACCTATTGTCGGCTTGAAAAAGCAAAGCAGCTGCTTAAAGAATCCGGTAAGTCTGTTCCCGAAGTGAGTGAAGCCATTGGGTATCCGGCACATGAACACTTTCAAAAGTTGTTTAAGAAAAAAATTGGCAAAACTCCTAGCGCGTACAGAAAAGAAAATTCTGAAAAGGTGTAAAAATGAATATCTATAACTCTCCTGTTACCAAAATAGCTTTCTGGGTCATAGTCATTGGTGGTGCGGCTTGCCTGCTTATCCCTTTGTTTGCACCTCTTCTTCCGCTGCAATATTTGAAAGGTTATGGCGAAATAGGAGATGTTCTTGGAGGTATTTCAAGCCCATTTGTACAAATTCTGGGTTCAGTGCTTCTCTTTCTGGTGTTAAAAGCTCAGATTGACGCTAATGGCATCCTCCATCAGCAAATCGAAAAGGAATATACGAAGGAGCAACTGAGGCACGAGTTGAATCAGCTTCACGAACTTTATATGTTCGTCGAAAGAAACATTAAAAATTTTAGCTACGATCAGGAAAAGATGATTGATGGCAAGTCGCAAATGATCCTTTTGCATTCCCGGCGAGCGATTAAATGTTTCATTGAGGATCTAGAGAGCTTAGATGTTGATATTCACAAAGATGACGACATTTTAAGGTTCGACGGGGTTAAAGAAATTATGAGCATTTTGAACAGCGTTGACCTATATTTCGACAAAATCAAAGACAGCGAGATTGCACCTTATCATAAGAGTTTTTATAAAACGCTTATGCAGCACGAACTTCTCTTCAGCGTTTTTCCTTATCAAGATCTCGACAATCAAGCGTACCTAAAACAAGAGCATTGCCCAGAGTGTGGTGAATATCATGCAAATTATCCGCCACTGATTTATGACCGGTTACAGAAAATTAAAAAAAGTTTCTCCTGATGTATTATGGATATTTATTCGGTATCGGTCCTACCAAAAAGCTATTTGTAGTATCTCGAGTACGTGCTGTGGTGTAGTAATTCCAATCTTAGAAAACTCAAAGCTTATTCTGAAACTATCGGAATTGTCGGTTGGGTGAGACTTAGTCGCCCCGTAAAGCCTTATCGGGGCGGCAAAGATAACTTTTTATATCACTGCTATTGATGACGTCCTTTGTTTACTAAAGTTGTAAGCCCTTATTCTTTGTTTTAGACCTTCAACCACTCCGGGCTTGTCACTAGGAGAGTCCCCTTGGCTAACCTTAGCCGTCAGATCGTATTCAGCGATTTCTAGCCGGTCCCCCTGAATCATTTTACGCCAACCGTTCCACAACTTAGGGTCAAGCTCTTCGGTACGCCAACCATCGGTCGGTTCGCTCCGACTCGCTAAAGCCAGATCCCTGATTTGGTTCTGGAGCGTTAGATCGTCAATCATTGTTCAGCGCCGTACAAAAATGCTATTTTGTTCATACTCAATGCGTTTGTGGGTTTGGTTTGTTTGGCGACTGATCTGATCGCGCAAACTGCATTGAGTTCCCTTACCTGAGTGATCTACTATTTCGCACAGTTATTTAGCTTTATCGTAACGCTCAAGAAATTGGGCTTAATGCCGAATACAATAAAATAAAACAGCCAACCCTTGAGGCTCTTATGCGCCAGAATTTACCAGTGACGGGTCGAAACTTAGAACTCCCAAAAGATACCAATATTCTTTCGACTACCTCCCCTCAAAGCCATATCACGCACGGCGGCCGCAAAAACTGAGTGCAACACCTGACCTTTCCGGTACGGTGCTGCCACTATGTCCTATCACGAACTCAGTATCCCCGAACGTGCGACCCTTCAACTCGGCCTTGCCCAAGGTTTCAGCCAGCGGCGAATTGCCCGGATGCTCGGCCGCTCCCCCTCGACCATCAGCCGGGAGCTGCGCCGCAACCGGGCCCCTGGCACCCGCTACCAGGCCTGTGCTGCCCAGCAGCAGATGCAGGTCCGCCGCCAGGTCTGCAGGCCTCAGTGCAAGCTGCTGCCGGGCAGTGAGCGCTTCGAGCTGGTCGTCCATATGCTGCGTGAGGGTTTGTCTCCCGAGCAGATTGCCGGCAAGCTGCGCAGCATGAACATACCCAGCCTCAGAGAGGCCTACGTCTGCCGCGAGACGATCTATAACGCGATCTACGCCCTGCCGGTCGGTGGCCTGCGCAAGGAGCTGATCATCTGCCTGCGCCAGGGCAAGACGAGTCGCAGGCCGCGCTCTGGCGGCGTCGATCGGCGCGGCCAGATCCCTGAAATGCTCAGCATCCACGTGCGCCCGCCGGAGGTCGAAGACCGGCTGATGCCAGGCCATTGGGAGGGCGACCTGATCAAGGGCAAGGCCAATGCCTCGGCGGTGGGCACCTTGGTGGAGCGTACCAGCGGCTACCTGATGCTGATCAAGATGGCCGACGCGACGGCGACCTCGGCGCTGGAGGGCTTCAGTGCGGCGCTCAATGGCATGCCGCTGGCGGTGCGCAAGAGCATGACCTACGACCAGGGCCGGGAGATGGCGCGGCACGCCGAGATCACCCAGCGGACCGGGGTGGCGATCTACTTCTGCGACCCGCACAGCCCCTGGCAACGCGGCAGCAATGAGAACATCAATGGACTGATCCGCCAGTACCTGCCCAAGGGCACGGACTTGTCGGTGCATAGTCAGGAAGCCCTGGACGCCATCGCTTTGCAACTGAATATGCGACCGCGCAAACGCTTCGACTTCAAATGCCCGATCGAGGTGATGGGCGAAGTGATGCAAGAAGCCGTGGTGATGCGGCATGATGCTCCCGCTTCAATTCAATAACCGTGTTGCACTCAGATCCTGCAACCAGCTATTATGATGGACACACCAAATAACTCACTGCATGAGGCAACCCATGAAAAAGCAATTAAAAATAATTCTGCTCGCGTCCCACCTGGCTCTGTTTGGCGCGGGAGTTGGGCTAGGGATCTATATACTTCCGATTTTGACAGCACAAGAAAACGCCACCATCGCCGAAATTGAAGAAGTGCAAAAGGTGGCAAAGTATAGCGGAGAGTTCAAGAAAGATCAGAAAGGCAGCGACGCCCTTCACTGGGCGAATGGACAACTTTTTGTTACGGATAACGAAATTGTATTTAAAGGTGATGTAGCACCTGGTCCAGACTACAAAATTTACCTGACAAAGAAACAAGCCACCGACAAAGAATCGTTTTTGGACATAAAGAAAGAAGCAATTCTGATTGGCGAATTGAAAAACTTCGGGAATTTCAAGAAAACCATTCCTGCAAGCGTCAACGTCAACGAGTTTACAACGGTCCAAATATGGTGCGAGCATTTCTCTAAGTTCATCGGCTCCGCAAAATATCAGTAAACAAGCTTAAACTTGGATCTTGCCTGTTCACGAATAACATGCGCCTCATGCCAATGGAAATTAAAGTCTTGCCGGGCATGAGGCCTCCCCTCCACGTCTAGATTCTTGAAGTCAAAATTGACCTCAACCGACCCTCAGACACTGACTACGATGCCTGCATACCCTGAAGCGGTTCACCAGATGGGCTTGCGACAGAGATAAGTACGCGCCAACCTCAGATGCCGCTAAGGCTCTATACGCCGCCTTATCGGAATGGGTGGAATTTTGCGCGCGAGCGTCTAATGTTATCCAAGAGCGAGGGCTCTGATTAGTCCCGTCTCCCATGAAGATTCGCAGACTAAGACCCCTATTAAATCTGTAACATTTCGCTAGTTGGGGTCGTCTCAGAATTCGGAAAATAAAGCACGCTAAGGCGTAGTCACCCCGTGACTCCCCCGCGCCGATGCAGCGAGCTTCGTTCCGTCTTGCAGTGACGCAATCAGCGGGCAGGAAACGTTCCCTTTCCGCGCATGGCAGGCGCACACCAGTTCAGACAGCACGGCCTCCATGCGTGCCAAGTCGGCCATCTTCTCGCGCACATCCTTGAGCTTGTGCTCGGCCAGGCCGCTGGCTTCCTCGCAATGGGTGCCATCCTCCAGCCGCAGTAGCTCGGCGATTTCGTCCAGGCTAAAGCCCAGCCGCTGGGCCGATTTCACGAACCGCACTCGTGTTACATCCGCCTCGCCATAGCGGCGAATGCTGCCATAGGGCTTGTCTGGCTCCGGCAGCAGGCCCTTGCGCTGGTAGAACCGGATGGTCTCCACATTGACCCCGGCCGCCTTGGCAAAAACGCCAATGGTCAGATTCTCAAAATTAATTTGCATATCGCTTGACTCCGTACATAACTACGGAAGTAAGCTTAAGCTATCCAAACCAAATTTGAAAGGACAAGCGTATGTCTGAACCACAAAAGTCTGAACCACAAAAGTCTGAACCACAAAAGTCTGAACCACAAAACGGGCGCGGCGCGCTCTTCGCCGGTGGGCTGGCCGCCATTCTTGCGTCGGCCTGCTGCCTGGGGCCGCTGGTTTTGATCGCCTTGGGGTTCAGCGGGGCATGGATCGGCAACCTGACGGTGCTGGAACCCTATCGCCCGATCTTCATCGGCGCAGCGCTGGTCGCGCTGTTTTTCGCCTGGCGGCGCATCTACCGCCCGGCGCAAGCCTGCAAACCGGGTGAGGTCTGCGCGATTCCCCAAGTGCGAGCTACTTACAAGCTCATTTTCTGGATCGTGGCCGCGCTGGTCCTGGTCTCGCTCGGATTTCCCTACGTCATGCCATTTTTCTATTAATCACAGGAGTTCATCATGAAAAAACTGTTTGCCGCCCTCGCCCTCGCTGCCGTTGTTGCCCCCGTGTGGGCCGCCACCCAGACCGTCACGCTGTCCGTGCCTGGCATGACCTGCGCCTCTTGCCCGATCACTGTCAAGCACGCGCTTTCCAAGGTTGAGGGCGTGAGCAAGACCGACGTAAGTTTCGACAAGCGCCAGGCCGTCGTCACCTTCGACGATGCCAAGACCAACGTCCAGAAGTTGACCAAGGCGACCGAGGACGCGGGCTATCCGTCCAGCCTCAAACGCTGATCCGTTAACCGAACTCGGGAGCGACACATGGGACTCATCACGCGCATCGCTGGCAAAACCGGCGCGCTCGGCAGCGTCGTTTCCGCGATGGGCTGCGCCGCCTGTTTTCCTGCCATCGCCAGCTTTGGCGCGGCCATCGGACTGGGCTTCTTGAGCCAGTACGAGGGGCTATTCATTGGCATCCTGCTGCCGATGTTCGCCGGCATCGCGTTACTCGCCAATGCTATCGCTTGGCTCAATCATCGACAGTGGCGACGCACGGCGCTCGGCACGATAGGCCCGATCTTGGTGCTGGCAGCGGTGTTTTTAATGCGGGCTTACGGCTGGCAGAGCGGTGGACTGCTCTATGTCGGCCTGGCCTTGATGGTTGGGGTGTCGGTCTGGGATTTCATCTCGCCAGCACATCGCCGCTGCGGGCCGGACAGCTGTGAATTGCCAGAACAACGTGGCTGACGGCAACAGCCGTAGCCACCACAGAAAAGGAAAAATACATGACCACCCTGAAAATCACCGGGATGACCTGCGACTCGTGCGCGGCTCACGTCAAGGAAGCCTTGGAGAAAGTGCCCGGCGTGCAATCGGCGCTGGTGTCCTATCCGAAGGGCACAGCGCAACTCGCCATTGAGGCGGGCACGTCATCGGATGCGCTGACTACCGCCGTGGCCGGACTGGGCTACGAGGCAACGCTTGCCGATGCGCCACCGACGGACAACCGCGCCGGCCTGCTCGACAAGATGCGCGGCTGGATAGGGGCCGCTGATAAGCCCAGTGGCAACGAACGCCCGTTGCAGGTCGTCGTCATTGGTAGCGGTGGAGCCGCGATGGCGGCAGCACTGAAGGCCGTCGAGCAAGGCGCGCAGGTCACGCTGATTGAGCGCGGCACCATCGGCGGCACCTGCGTCAACGTCGGTTGTGTGCCGTCCAAGATCATGATCCGCGCCGCCCACATCGCCCATCTGCGCCGGGAAAGCCCATTCGACGGCGGCATGCCACCCACACCGCCGACGATCTTGCGCGAGCGGCTGCTGGCCCAGCAGCAGGCCCGTGTCGAAGAACTCCGTCATGCCAAGTACGAAGGCATCCTGGACGGCAATTCAGCCATCACCGTTCTGCACGGTGAAGCGCGTTTCAAGGACGACCAGAGCCTTATCGTTAGTTTGAACGAGGGTGGCGAGCGCGTCGTGATGTTCGACCGCTGCCTGGTCGCCACGGGTGCCAGCCCGGCGGTCCCGCCGATTCCGGGCTTGAAAGAGTCACCCTACTGGACTTCCACCGAGGCCCTGGCGAGCGACACCATTCCCGAACGCCTTGCCGTAATCGGCTCGTCGGTGGTGGCGCTGGAGCTGGCGCAAGCCTTTGCCCGGCTGGGCAGCAAGGTCACGGCCCTGGCGCGCAATACCTTGTTCTTCCGTGAAGACCCGGCCATCGGCGAGGCGGTGACAGCCGCTTTCCGTGCCGAGGGCATCGAGGTGCTGGAGCACACGCAAGCCAGCCAGGTCGCCCATATGGACGGTGAATTCGTGCTGACCACCACGCACGGTGAATTGCGCGCCGACAAGCTGCTGGTCGCCACCGGCCGGACACCGAACACGCGCAGCCTGGCATTGGAAGCGGCGGGGGTAGCCGTCAATGCGCAGGGGGCCATCGTCATCGACAAGGGCATGCGCACCAGTAGCCCGAACATCTACGCGGCCGGCGACTGCACCGACCAGCCGCAGTTCGTCTATGTGGCGGCAGCGGCCGGCACTCGTGCGGCGATCAACATGACTGGCGGCGATGCGGCCCTGGACCTGACCGCAATGCCGGCCGTGGTGTTCACCGACCCGCAGGTCGCCACCGTGGGCTACAGCGAGGCGGAAGCACATCACGACGGGATCGAGACCGACAGTCGCCTGCTAACACTGGATAACGTGCCGCGTGCGCTTGCCAACTTCGACACACGCGGCTTCATCAAGCTGGTCATCGAGGAAGGTAGCGGACGGCTCATCGGCGTGCAAGCGGTGGCCCCGGAAGCGGGTGAACTGATCCAGACGGCGGTGCTCGCCATTCGCAACCGTATGACCGTGCAGGAACTGGCCGACCAATTGTTCCCCTACCTGACCATGGTCGAAGGGCTGAAGCTCGCGGCGCAGACCTTCAGCAAGGACGTGAAGCAGCTTTCGTGCTGCGCCGGATGAGGAAAAGGAGGTGTTCAATGAGCGCCTACACAGTGTCCCGGCTGGCCCTTGATGCCGGGGTGAGCGTGCATATCGTGCGCGACTACCTGCTGCGCGGATTGCTACGGCCGGTCGCGTACACCACGGGCGGCTACGGCTTGTTCGATGACACCGCGTTGCAACGGCTGCGCTTTGTACGGGCTGCCTTCGAAGCGGGTATCGGCCTGGACGCACTGGCGCGGCTGTGCCGGGCGCTGGATGCTGCGGACGGTGACGGTGCGTCTGCGCAGCTTGCCGTGTTGCGGCAACTCGTCGAGCGTCGGCGCGAGGCCCTGGCCAGCCTCGAAATGCAACTGGCCGCCATGCCAACCGAACCGGCACAGCACGCGGAGAGTCTGCCATGAACAGCCCAGAGCACTTGCCGTCTGAGACGCACAAACCGATCACCGGCTACTTGTGGGGCGCGCTGGCCGTGCTCACCTGTCCCTGCCATTTGCCGATTCTCGCCATTGTGCTAGCCGGCACGACGGCCGGCGCGTTCATCGGGGAGCACTGGGGTATTGCAGCCCTCACGCTGACCGGCTTGTTTGTCCTGTCTGTGACGCGGCTGCTGCGGGCCTTCAAGGGAAGATCATGACCGCTTCCCAGCCAGCCGAGAGTGGGCAGCTTTGAGCTTCGCTACCAATCTGGAGGAGTACCACCATGAACGCAAACGCCCCGAACACTGCCAGTTGCACCACCTGCTGCGTATGCTGCAAAGAAATTCCGCTCGATGCCGCCTTCACCCCGGAAGGCGCGGAATACGTCGAACATTTCTGCGGGCTGGATTGCTATGAACGCTTCCAGGCACGCGCCAAGGCCGCGACAGAATCTGACATTGCGCCTGTCCCTGGCGGTTCGCAGCCGTCAGATTGAGGCATGCCCTAACTGGGCGTCAGGCCGGAACCTTGGGCAGTGTCAGAATAGGGCCGATTCCAGCATTTTCTGACGACTCGCCTGCAACCTCTAGGGCCTCAACCTGACAGGCCGCACGCTTAGCGTACGATTTTGTCCGTTTTCTCTATCGTCCCCTATTAGTAAAAAACTAGAGTTGATGAATATTAAAACGGCCTACGACCTAGCACAAATGCCTGCAGGGCATGCTCGTAAGCAATTTAGCATTGAAATCGAGCGTACGGTTCGTGAGCTAAATGGCATCGAGTGCAAACAATGGGATCAGGCAAGAGCCGATAAACAGCAGATATTTTCAACTCGTTCAGTTGGTGAGCGGATAACCGATTTTAACTCTTTACTGCAGGCATTGAGTAAGCATGTTGGAATTGCAGCAGCGAAGGCAAGGGCACAGGGATCTAGTTGCAAATCAATGCTACTGTTCGCCAGTAATTCGCCTTTTGATGATCAACCTAAAAGCTTTAAAACGCTGATCCATTTCCCATGTGCGACAAATAGCACGGTCGAAATGACGCAGGCTGTCTCAGCGGCTGCACCCAAATTATTCAGAGAAGGTGTACGTTACTACAAAATCGGAGTTGGGCTCATCAACCTCGTTTGTGACAAGCGTCAGCAATTCGACTTATTTAATGCGCCAAAAGCTAATCCTGCTTTGATGCAAGCGCTTGATGGCATTAACTTTAGGTATGGCCGTGATACGCTGTTCTTAGCTGCACAGGGAATCGAACAAAAGTGGGCTATGCGGCGAGAACTGCTTAGCCCTCAGTACACAACCAAGTGGGACTGTTTGCCTATGATAAAATGCTAATTTTGACCCTTTTCAATTTATCTGTGGCCGAAGTTGTAATGTTCGGTCCTGTTGGGTTGACCATATTTTGGTATTGCTCCACATTGTATTCAGGATCATTTGCGATTTGACTGGAGGAACTAAATGAAGAATTCGAAATTCAATACATTGCTCTCAAAATGTGATCCAACGGCCCCAATACCTAATGATTTAGCAGAATTGCTTGATGCCCCCTCTGTTGGAAAAGAGGTCATTCCTTATAGTGTAGAGAAATCAATAAGTTCTGAAGAAGAGTATTGAGCTGCTTTAAAGCGAATTGACGAACTGTTTGATGCATTGCCTAATACCGCCGAAGGTGACGAACTTGAAAAATGGATTTCGTTGATTGAATCATATGAAAATGACCACTTCCCAATGTAAATCAATATTGCCCCAAAGCGTGCCAGAGAAACTTTTTGCCGTCATTACAGAATTTCATCAGTTGACCAAATTTTTGTAATGTTACAACGCCTAGATTAGTTAGCAGCGTAAGTGTTGTAGTTTTTGCACTTAATTCTTCTTGGAAGTTCACGTTATTCATACAGCGAACCTATCTCTGACGCTTACGACAAATTCACCAGTTCTCGCAACGCATACACGATCTTTGATGACGAATCCCTCAACCCAATGATCACCAGTGTAGGAGGTGGATTCTGTTCGATAAATTTCGTCTGCAGACGTGTTTGATTGAGTAGATATTTCCCCCCTAAGCTGCCCTACATTTGCCGCCTCTTGACCTGTGTTTACTACCTGCCAATAAACGTCGAACGGTGCAGGAACATTAGTCTTAAGTTTGAACTTTAACTCCTTTCCTTTGAGTAAAGGCTGTCCAGACTGAAACTCTTTCCAATATATGTTGGATTTATAACTTGCTTTTATATTCGCTGAATATATGTTTGCAACAATAGGGTATCGAAGTTGTTCCTTATGGGGCACATTAAAGCTTAGTGCAGGTAGATTTGTTGGTTTGTATACATCAACAAGTGACTTAGTTAACTTATCTTCCTCGATAAAGGTATCAATATTGATGAAATCGTCTCTGAGCCAATCCACCCATCGGAAAAAAGCTTTTGCTCTTGCGTTATCATCCTCATGCCATCGGTCAGCGAAGTTTTCTCCCGGATTAGCAGGGTTGGGGATAAGCCACTTCCCATCAGATGTGCGAGTTATCAATGTGTAGGTATTTCTTGCGTAGTAATCATTAAAAACAAAGCTATTGCTTAATTGATGAGAGTGCTGGTTTAAAGATGATATTAGATTTCTCAACGTGTCATAGATAGTTGCTTCATTGTTATAACTATTGGCAGCTAATACAGTAATGATCATTGAGATTGGTTTGAAGGTTTCAATATCTGATTGTGAAAACCTTACGTCACGGTGTCTCTTTAATAGCTGAATGGCCCTCTGCAACGGCGTTTTAACGTGGATATTTGGAACATCGTCAATCGAATTGTACAACTGTCTTTGATTGTTGAAGATGCGTTGTTTCTGAGTTAATTTTGCTTGTTCAAATACAGTGCCATTTCTTTCGTAAAACCATGCAGCAAATCCTTTCGGGTTGCTCGTTGTCCAAGAGTAGCTGTTTTCTTGATCTTTATTTGTAGCTGCAATTGATTGAGGTCGGGCTAATAAACTGTTTTCTACAACAGAAGGGAGTATATCCATATGGAATCCAACCCCATCATCTTCAGCATAGTTAAGAGTCCAGCAGCGCTTTCCTTCATCATCTAACAATCGGGAATAAGTGCCATTCTCTTTAATCCGTTCCCCAACCTGATTTTTTACAGTGGAGGCTAGTACAGCCTGTTTTGAATGCCCCAAGTTGCAGACCAAATCAATGTCATAATCTGCATCTTTACTATTTTTGAATGGGCGGATTTCTGTTCCAAGCTTAAAAGAGCCTTGAAGGTATACCTCTGGGACACGAAATGTTCCAGGATAGTTACCTTGCTCTAGGTGCGTTTTCATTGAATTAAAGCGATCAATCGCTTGCTTATATTTAGTCGGTGAAATATCCAACTTTTTCGCCGCTGTTAATAGGGCCTCTTCCCTAGAAACTATTTGAGTCACGATACATTTCCTCCTAAGACAAAGTTGCTAATCTCTTTACTTCCATATGTAAAATTCTTGTCGGCTAAACTGATCAAATTATCGATTTCAGAAACGTCATCGAGTGGCAGATCAGTATCTGACTCAAAATCAATTCTTAATATTTGCTCAGGCTTCAAATGAAGCTTTAGATAATTCAACGCGCTTTGGCTCTGAAGCGATAGCATGAAACTTATAAATTCTTTATGCCTCCAGCCCGTTGCAAGACCCCAGTCTCCCTTGTGCTTTAAACCATAGGCGACTTTGGAATGACCGGTGCCGATGGATACCACTTGTATATCATCGTAATTTATCCCCAGTCGTTTTTGGGCATCGATAACAGCCACTAATGCTGGGTTGTTTGCCCACAGACCACCATCTGATAACAAGTACTCATCAACTTTATGAGGGTCAAAATATGTTGGGGCTGAGCAAGATGCTAGAACAGCATCTCTGACTTTGACCAACCTATCGCGATTAAACGTTGGGTCATAAGCCGATTTAAATACATGAACTCCGCCGTTACCAACATCCGTTGCAGGTAGAATCAGAGGCTTGGCAATTTGCCCAAGCGTACTATCGTTGAAAACACCTTTAAGAACTTTATATAAACTGCCACAGTCATAGACGCTTTCAAGCAACGGTTGCGTAATGTTTCGAAGCTTCTTAAAAGGTATTCTCGACTTTTTCTTTTTGAAAATATCTTCGCCATGTTCTTTGTACATGTTAACTATTTCGGTTGCGCGGATGTCGCAGGCAACACCAGCCGCTATTATGGAACCCGTACTAGTGCCAGCTATCATGTCGAATGACTCTAAGAGATTGATTCCGAGTTTTTCTTCGAAACATTTAAGTATGTGCGCAGGGTAAACCCCTCGTATTCCACCGCCATCAATGCTTAAAATCTTAAAAGTCATATGTATCCTTACTCCTCTGTAAACCGCCAGTTGACCAAATTTTAGTAATGCTACAGAGTGGCTCTTCTAACGATGGCTACTCATTGAGGTATTGATAGATTAACTTTTCCGTTTACTTGAGTTATCGACAGTTTAGACCTCATTTCGTCACCATCGAAGTCATATACAAGAAGTGCTGGCTGATAGAGATCAAAGGCTTGACCTATGAATACACAAGCAGCGTTAGATGCACAGATGAGCAAGTGAACACGCTTCACAGAAAATTGGTCATGAAGTTTTTGCAGTATTGCATGAAGTTCACTTTTTAATTCTAACCCGTTTTCCGGATGCGGGATCGCCGCATTACCCATTTGCTTGGCTACGATTTCAATCTCAGGATAACCGAGAGCTGTTGCAGTCTTTTTCATTACTTCAGGATATTGAGTTAATGCTATAGAGATCGTGACTTCTGATGATTTTCCTATTTCGCTCTTCCAGTTCACCTTGTAAGGTGTTTCTGAGCGAGAATCCTGAGGCCAAACCCAGCAGTTTCCATCTCGGTATCTGAGCATTGGCGTGATTTCAGATTTATTTCCTAGACACGCTCCTAATCCGATCAAAGCAGGCATTGGCCCAAATGCGAATAGCGCCGCTCGATATCCATAATTTTTTGTTTGATTAACTATGGTTTCTGCTTCCTCTGTAACAATTTCATCCATTTCTTTGGTAAACCGTTCAGGTTTGGTTCTGTATCGGCGTTCATTGTCACTAAGATTATTCAATGCTCCTCTCATGCGAGTTCTTAACCTAGATAAGCTTCCTGCAATGTCTCTTGATTCAGGGGGAGAAACAACATGGCCTCCTACCGGCCAAAGAACTGAAAATACAGGAATAGGCTGGAAACTCAGTCCTTCAAGTAATTTCTCAGTATTAATTAAAAACTCGGTTCGCATTTGAGTAAGTCTGGATGCAGGGTAATCAGCACACGCAACTCGATCTATTAATCGGTGGTGTTTGTCGCATAGAAGCAAGATATTAGCTGGCTCATTAGAAAGTTCTTCGGATAGATAAGGTATACCCCTTGGGCCACTCTCGGATGACGCAACATTGTGAGCCAAGTATGAATAGTTACCAGATGTCCCCGTCAGATCATCAATATCCAATCTATCCCCGCAGCCTTCAAACATACAATAGCCATGACTATCACGCATCACTTGATTAATTGTGGACTGTGTGAAATCTTTACCACGACCTTTATTAAATCGCTGTTCGATATTCCTAGAGATATAGTCGATAACGTCATTGACTGGCAAGACTCTAGATTGGCTAACACAGGAATTCCATATTTTAAATAGCGACTCTATTGTTCCATATTCGTTTTGAGATATGTTGCGACCCTGGAGGTGGCGAACCTCAAGACTATCCCCACAATCCATCAATGTTAGAGCATCCTTAAGCTCCGCATCAATTACGTTAAGCCGAAAACTGGCTCGGAACTCATGTGAATACAATATATATATCTGGTTTTTTACACGCTCATCGGTAAGTAATCCAACATGCTCCCACACAAAAAAAGTCTTAATGCCCAATAGAAACTCTGCGAGCTTGTCAATTGACTCTATGGGATAAAAACATGCTTGATGAAAATGTAGCCTCTCGTCAGTCATCGATTTGTTCCTTAAAAATTCGTTTAAATGACCCGTTAATTTCCCGAAAGATACAGACGTCTTTCTGACCAACAATTACAAAGACTAATTCTCTGTCAGGGTTACGTTTTATGCATTTCTTCCAATCTGCAATATCTATATACGATGGGGTGGGTGTTGGTTCAGGATGTGTGTGCCATGTACCCAAGTAGCCTAGTTTGCCATGCGAACTTTCGTAATAAGAATTAACTGATTTCTGGTGATGAGGAGCACGCATATTAAAGTTAACTCTGGTGGCAGAATCTTCTTTCTGAGGGGTAGTACAGTGTTCTAGCCAAAATTCATTAGCGTCAGCGGACTGAGAACCAATTAATGCTCCAAAAGCTTCACTTCTATCACGTGACATCTGCCTGTAAGAATACCAAACGTCAATTAGTTCTTCGGAAAGGTAAATTTTCGTATCTTTGATGCCCGTATCTTGCTCAATGAGTGCAGACATCACAGTCCTCATCAACCAAAGGTAAGTATTCAAGCGAACTGCTGAAATTGTAGTAACGATGAGTCAGCCTGATGCCCTCCGCCATTGCATCTTCATCTAAGCCCTTCCAACTGACTTTACATGACTTTGCTTGTTTGCCTTCCAAATACCGAATGGCCAAATTTGCTGCCATTACAGCTGTTTGAGCCGAACTTGCTGCGCCATATGAAATAAATTGTTCCCCACAGCCAGCGATATTTTTCATGGTTACCTGATTGGGTTCGATAAAATTCATATTTGACACAAGCCCTCTTACACCTGTTTCTTGGCAAACGTAAGAGCACAATAAACATCCCTCTGAACTAGGGATATCTAATGTTGCGTGGCCGCCAACGCCAAAACCTTCCAACCAACTGTTCATGACAGCAACTTTTGAGTTGTTATCCAAAAGGTATTGTTTAAACAACCGTTCCTGGGTCGGATTGCCTATAGCAATGACAATCAGGTCAAAATCATTCATACGGCTACTGCGAGCAAACTCCATCAGTTTATCTAATTTCCATTGTGCACAAGACCAGGGGAATTGTCGTTGAAGAGCGACACTTAGGGCTGCGGTTTTAGGTGCTCCTACCCAATGCTGTTCTAAAACATGGCGATACAGATTATTGATTTCGTATACATCAGGATCTACTAACGTAAGATGCCTGACTCCGGCAGCAGATAACTTATGCGCAATTTCACAGCCTACTGAGCCAACACCTATCACTGCTACCTTTTTGTCTGCTAACGACAGAATGCCTCCACCACGTTCCACAGTATTCTCTTGATTGAATAGCCGTATTGGTAAAGCTTCCAATTTCCAGTTTTTCAGCTTTTCATCTGATAGTGGTAGCGCATTTTTGGTTTTACCGCTAAGTTTCAGTGCGAACCAAGTACGTTCATCATTAACAGTTTTGGCAGTAAACACGAGCCAATAAGCAGTTTCACGCCATTGACCGTATTTTTGTTGTAAATCACTTCTAACCTTTACCGGTAGCGAAGATATTGTATTTAAATACCATTCATCGAGAGCATCTGAATGTTTAGGTGCAGGAGTAAGTGTCTCGATTGGAATAACAACCGCTTTTCCTGCTATGCGTCGATTACCCTTATCTATAGATAATTGAATATCACTGATAACCGAAAGCGAATCGTCAGCCGGATGAACCATATAGTGGCTTTCGATGCCAAATTGCTTGCCACCTACTGGCCTATATACCGATAATGTTTGTAGAACCGGCCTTGCGATATTTGCCAGTAGGGGTTTAAAGCTATCTGGAGCACAGATTCGCAACCATTCACTGGAGAACTCACGAAGCAATTCACTATGGTTCCAATCTGGATTCGTTATGCATTTCTCTAACAACAAGATATGCCTCCGAAGCGATTCTTCTACGACTAATAGTGGTTGTTCGAAATTTACTGACAGTGACTCTGGAGCATTAACACAAACAGTGCCAATCTGAATCCCTGCATATTCATGAACAGAGACATGAGCCAACCTGCCAATGGAATCAGGGTTAATTAAGAAAAATTCGGGCAGGCGGTAGTAGGGAGGATCTGCTACCAGCATTAATTGTATACCATGATTAAGGATCGTTGTTTCCACTACGATCCTCTCACCTCCAGCTACTTCACTGGTTGTGCAGTTGAAGCCCTGGTTGATAAGGTGCTGTTTTATTTCGCTTAGCACACTATGCCCCCTGTGACGTTCCAACTACCCCAGCGCTACTGTAAGCCACTTTTTTGGCATTACTGTCTTGCTCCTTTTCTGGTACTTCAAAGTCACCACCGAACAGTCCTTGCAAGATTTCACATTGTTTACGCAAAGAATCTTCGTTTAATGCTTGATCGAGTTTAGTCAACATTGCATTTAGCTTGTTATAGAGCTGTGTTCCTGTGTCAATACTACTGTTTTCAAAAACATTTCTGTATGGTTGAACCGGTAACCGCACATCGATTTTGTACTTACCATCATCAACCCACTGGAAATAATTGGCATTCAAAATTGCTGAAACAGTGTCGCGTAGCGATTGCAAGTCACTGAGTTTACCGTCATTGCTGATAGATGGACTGAACTTATCTTTCAACATTAGTGTGAGTCCAATTGAAAACACTTTTTTGCCTACATTTTGGCCGAATTTTTCATCTCTCCAGCGTTTTACGTATCTGACCAAACGTTTGACCTGTCTGATTTTCAGGTCTGCAGAGCCGATGTATTGGCTGCTATCATTAATATGTTCTATCAGTTTTTTTGGCTCTGCAGGAGACCACACACGGTTTTCTACATTTGAGTTCAACTTACCGACTGCCAGTTCATACTGCTGACCTAGTTTCCGGTATATGACTATGTCGATATGTAGGTTTAAATTCATGTAGTCAGCAGTGACACAAGGCTTTTTTATTCTTGCGTTTTTAAAACCACGCTTTTCCAAAACTTTTAGAACAAGTTTTTTAACTTCAACCGGATCATCAGGAGCATTATCTGCATCAATAACAACTGCTCTATCGATATCAAAGTCAGCCACTGGGTGCTTTATGCCTGTATGCGTGCTTAAAGAACCTTGAATAAACGTTTCAATTATTGGATAACCTGCGTTTTTAAATTCATCCCTTAAATCATCCAGGATACTAGAGTCCTTCGACCTGGCTTCCCGGTAAGTATCATCCTCTCGTCCTAATTTAATTTTGTCGTGAAATTTTGAGAATTGGTTTTGTAAAGACATAGTTAGCTACCTCTTATAAATTTGTTCACTGCAAATCTCTCTAAGACAAACTCACAGGTGAACAAGGTCTGCACCTACACCTATGTCGCTCTCGCTGGTTATTAACAGAAGTTAATTTATTAACCATCGTTTACAAACATACGCCTTCTAGCTAAATAGATCAACTGCTGTTAATATAAAAATTAACGGAGGGTTATTTTATGGCTGACAAACTTCAGCAAGCCGCACTTATCAGCAAAAACATAAAGCACATGCGAGAATTACTTGGCTGGACACAGGCAAGGCTCGCTAGCGAAGCTGGGATAACAGCGGCAGCACTGAGCATGATCGAAAAGGACGAAGGCCGAATGCCAACTATTGTTGTGCTGAGGAAAATCGCTTCGGCATTGGGTGTTAAACCTTATGAAATAACAGGAGAAGATGCACCAGAAGATTCTGGAGATAAAACGATTGAGTTCTACCGAAAATGGGGAGAACTTGATAAGCTGCCAGAACAGGATCAGCGTATATTGCGAGAAATGATGGAACGCTTCACCAAGAAGTAAGGAGTTGGTATGGAAGAACAAAAAGGAGCAATGGAGGCCGAATCTTTACTTGAAGATCTGGGTTTTGATCAGTTACCGATCAAAGTAATTCAATTTATTAATGCCGTTTCAGACGAAAGCTTTCCTATCAGAATGGAATTCCATGCATTTGTATCCGATCAGTTTTTAGGTAAGGCAATCGGTAGTCAAGATGGGGCTGGAATTATTATTAATAGCAATATTCCAGATTCTCGGCGGCTAAATTTCACTGCGGCACATGAAGCAGGCCACGTTTGTATGCACATAATGCAAGGCTCCTCTCAAGATTTTGCGTGTGGCAACTCTGAGCTTGGAGATTATTTTAAAGATCCGCTCGAACGCCAAGCTAATGGCTTTGCATCTGGGCTACTAATGCCAAAGCGATTGGTTAAGTCTTTGACTGATGGCGACGTAAACTGGCATAACATCAAACAAATATCCGATCTATGCGACACCTCTTTGGAGGCTGTTTTTAGAAGACTATCATGGCTTGAGAAAGCGCCTGTGGCGATGGTAATCCACCAAAACAAGCAATTTAAGCGTTTTGTTCCTACAAAGCATTTTAATTTTTATATAAACCAAACTAACCTATCCTCAGAGCAATTGGATTCTTGTACAAATGTCAGCCAAGAGGCATTTCCTAGTGACTTTGACGTTGTAGACCCGATAGATTGGGTTACACCAGAGCGAGATGGCATGAAGTTACTGGAGTTATATGCAAGCTCAATTGTACTCAAAGACGGGTTTATTTATACATTACTTAGTTACGATGATGACTGCCTGGAAGAAGTTGACATCTAATTTTTGCGGTTTGCAAACCTAATAGGCCAGTTACATAGTCATAGCAACAAACTTGGTTTTCTCTGAGTCGTAAACGACTGTAAGGTTAAAATTTCAATACGGTACATAGTATTGATTGGGATCTCAAAGATACCCATTTAGGAGTTTGTTTTTCTATTACTTTAAGAGGGTATTATCCCCATAGAAATTTTTATCTGAAATTGACGAATTAGAGTTAAGACTTTAACTCAGAATTGTCCCAAAGTGATTTTGCTAAGGTTTAATAGACATTCGTAGTAAAATTACAGTTTCTCACTTTAGTTATTTTATAGTTGCTCCTATTTGTCAGACTATGAGTACATTTTATGTCAATGTATGGTTATATGTTTTAGCTAAGTACTTGTTCCTAGGTATGCTGCTATGTCATGGTTTGGTTTCAGCGACACGAATTACTCTTTAAATTCCGTTAGTTTTAATTGCACTTAGATTCTGCACGTTCCAACCCAAGAAGGGGCATCCAATTAACAATAGCCACATCACTCACATTGTAATTTGTCTCAATGTACGCTTTTATGTCATTTAAATCAGATTGATACTGAATTGGCATTACACTCAGGATAGTCACTGTGCATTGAACTTGCTGACCTGTCTGATTTGACAAACCAATATAAAATACATGGTAATGATGTTTTTCTTCCATTCGTGATTTTCCGCGATTAATTAACGATGTGTCACATCGCCAAAGGAACACGCTTGACAAAAAACATTGCCGTTTAAGTCTTCTCTAACTATCGTTGTATACGCACTGCAACCATCACATTCTTGCAACGTACCAACAAGCGAATCATGATCCGCAGAATTGTTTGTCATAGAAAGCAAATTTGCATGTTCCCAATTAGCTTTGTGTTGAATCTCCCATTCTCGATACTCGTTCAGATAGGCGTAAGCCGCAGTTAAAGCAGAGTCATAATCGTCAGTTGCCATCATCTTAACAATAGAGCCATGATCGTAGTGTGGTGTTGAGAAATACACTTCTTCTTTATCGTCATCTAGGTACAACTCGCAATTTTCAATCTTGAAGTATTGAAATTTGCTTAGGTACTCTTTCGCTTCGATGTGTGAGTCCCTAGAGCACTGATTGAATGTGTTAAACCAAATTCGCGGCCAAAGATCGTAGCATGGAAAATCATCACTTTCGTAGTCGCGACTAAATTTCTCGTCGAGCTTGTTTTCTAAGTCATCAATCCAAGTCAAATTAAGCATTAATGCTTTTCGCTTCTCATCCCACTGGCGATTAAAAAACACATTACAATCTTGCGTGATAAATTTGAAATAAGACGGAGCCGATACAATTACAGTCATTTTTTAGACTTTCCGTTTGATTTTAAAGAAGGTCTTGATAAATAGTTTTGCTTGGAAAACTAAGGAGTCTTTGTCGCCATAATGTTTGTTAGCTTCTATATCACAAGCTACTGAGTAACAAGCATTATCCCAACGCTTTCTAACAGCAGCAGAAAAATAATCTAATACTTCTCTTATACTCATTTTGTAGCCTCAGCACAATTACTCAACTTAGCTTATTGTGAGCGAATACCGCTCACAAGTCAACAAGTAATGTGCGATATTCACACATTTTTGCTATTGCGATGTTTAATACCATCTACGATCAATTCAACAGCAGTACGTCGAGTTGCCCACCAATCATAGAACGTGCGGCGGGGTACTTTGGCAAGATCTGCCACCTCTTTTGCATCAAGTCCAACTTGAGCGCGGCAATATGCCGAAAAAGCCTCTTTATCTGCGGATTCCGCCATAAATTCCTCAAAATTTTACGAAACTAACAACTTTACAGTGTGCGCTATTCGCTCATAAATGGCAACAAGTTAAACCCAATCAAGACCGCACATTTCTTCGATTCGCTTTGGTTGAATAACAACATAGTCGATAGTAGTTTCAGGGCTGGCGTGGCCTAGTATTCGCGCTACTGTTTCAATCGGGACGCCATTGACTACTGCATTCGTAGAAAGCGATTTACGGCCTGAATGTGAGGATGCCAAGGGTAATCCGCATTTCCTGTAGATCTCCCTCATAGCCTGCTCTAGCGAGTCACAAGCCCAATACTCTCGTACCTCTCCTGATTCGAGCTTCCTTGGTTTCGGCTGTATCGAGTAAGGAGCACCACGAACTGTATACAGAAACCGTGACTCGGGTATTAATCCTTGGAAGTCAGCGCGGCCAGATACGCCCCACTTTTTAACTAAGCGGTGATCAATCCATTGCTGAATAATCTCCATCGATGTTTTGTTTGTAAGCCAAACGGTTCTTGGTTTCAACATCTTACAAATGCTGGCTGGTAGGTGGATTTCTTCTTTGATTTTGCCATTGGCAAAAAGGATGTGTTCAGTTTTGAGTAGTGCAATCTCAGTCACGCGCATAGCGGCGTGAGAAAGTACAACAGCACAGCGTTTACCTTCGCTATGCTGCATGAGTTGGCAGGTTTTCAGGACTCGATTGATTTGGGCAGGTGTTAGTGCGTCAGCGCGGCTCATTGTCTGTATTTCCTCTTTATTTGGGGATATGCAGACAATAGGATTTTTTCACTGCCTAATCAGTTTAACACGGTATTCCGTAAGCCTTTCACGGAAAGCAAAAGCGCCCCGAAGGGCGCTAGTTTTGGAGGACTTGTTCAGTATCCAAGCCGCTCTACGGTAGCTAACAATTCAGCATAAGTGGCGTTTTTAACTTTTTCGTAGAGCGTCTTGGCAGCATCTATTCCCTCGATGTAATCATCAGAATCTATGATCTCATGCGCCAAATGCTCGATAAAAGACGGCTCGATAAATGAGCCAGAAAGCACATTTAACAACACTTGCTTTTCTGCTGACTCTAAGTGAATCCCCGCTTGGAGTTGCAAATATTCGTAGCGATCCCAAATCTGATTTAGGCGCTCGGTCGTCCCTTCTCTCCTTTCCTCAAGGTTTGCCCTTAATTTTGGGGACGGGGTAAAACTCGGATTGCGCGGTAATTGGCTCATAAGACTCCAAAGCCCTGTATTACAGGGCTTAATAAATTTGATGTTAGATATTTGATTGATTGCGCATGTAAGCGCGATACCAGCTACGACATTGCTTTTCAAAGCTGGCCTCAGAACGTGCGGAAAGTGTGTTACCCATGAAGCCACCGCCCACACAAATTTGTCTGCCTAAAGTCCCGCTGCGACCTTGGGATTCAAGACGAATATATCCTCCGTCTAACGGCATCCAGAAGTTAAAAGTTTCACCAGTTTTACGAGATTTGATTGATAGATTTGCCATGATACTTTCCTTCGCCTCACCCGCTTATGCGCTTCGGCTCTCCGATGGTTAACGCACGACGCACTAACCTTAAACATAGTGTATGACAATTGTCATACTGAGGCAAGCGATATTTTTAAACTTTTGCATTTTCCATCGTTTCCGTGGCCTTTAGCCGATGGCCAGAACGTCACGGAAAGCAAAAAACGCCCGAAGGGCGCTTATTATGATAATTAACTACTTTGAGGCAACTTAAATCAAATTAATCAATTCTGCTTGAATAGCTGATATCTGTGCCTGATATTGAAAAGGCACAGGGCTATCATTAAGGCGAGGATCATAAAAAGTAATTACATCTTCATCCTCTGCATATTCTTGATTAGCAATAGCTTCATGCTGTGCTAGAACATGCCCAGTCGCAGCTTGAATAGCTGCTAATCTGTCAGAGCCATTAAACAAGACATAGACGGCAGCTCTGTATGCAATCTCATGTCTAATGTTATCTTCGTGCTCTTCCTCGCCGAACTCGACCATCAAATCCGAACCAATACCCATCCCATACCTCGACTAAAAATAAAAGAAACACAATGCCGCATTAAGGATATATACCGCGCTGATTATTGATTAGCAACCAATTGAAAAAATTTATACCCTAAAATACATCTAAACCGTTCTTTGCTTAGTAACAACAAGTGTATGTTGTTGGTCAACATCTGAAATATCATCTTCGTCAACATCCACACCCCAAGCGGTCACAATCTCATCTGTGATATCTCGCGATGTTGCCTGGGTTATCAACATCGTATAGCTCATGTGTTCAATCCTATGGACCAGTGCTCGCTCTAGAGAGGGCTCAATTGTGATGATTGTTAGCTCGTTGGTGCTGCAGATTTCAAATGCTTCAAGCACTCTTGTTAGTGCCACTTGCGCATTTGGACAGCGATAATCTTTCAGGTCGACGATCATGCCATTAGCTCCAACGTAGGAAATACCTTCAGGTGTTGACACAGTAGAGCGCCAATTCGTTTATCGCTACCGCGAACTATCTTGTGGTCTTCGTGAGTGACTACGCTGTGCTTTATCCAAAATTTATCCGCTTTATCTGCAATGGGTAGATTCAGATTTTGGAACACACTGAAAGAGTCATCCCCCGTGCCGTTCACCACAATTGCATCAAATATTGATCTACCAAGTAGACCTAAGCCATTGGTGAACACTACTTTCGTAAACATGGCGGCCTCATGCTGAGATTTGTAGTCTTGGCCATCGAGCATGTTTACTGGGAATTTGGAGATTGCTTCCTTCAGAAAATCCCGGCAAATTCCTAGCGTGACTTCAAAGTGCTCTGCGTCAGCTAATGATTTGTCAGCTGTAGAAGCTGAGACTCCTATGAACTTCAGAACCATCGCTTTGAATTGGTCGAATTTCCACATTGTTCCACAATTGATTTTACCGTGCAGCCCTATTCGGTCTTTGAGTCGTTTGCCTTGGCTAATTTCCATTTCAAGCAATTCATGACATAACGCAGCAAACGGTGTACGGCTGTTAAAGTGGTGACTAATTGATTTATTTGGTTTTTTTAGTGATACATGGTAATCACTGAATAATTGGCGTATTAGCTTTGTCGCAAACGGAGTGGTAAGAGATTCGTCAGCGATATGAATGAGCTTAAAGCTGACGGTGAAATCATTAAAATGATCTTTGTATTGGGCTAACAGCCATTTAATAAAAGTGGCTCGGCCTTGGCCGTCAGCAATAAATCTGTCAGCCGTTGCAGGAAGTTCCGCAGTGACCACGGACCGATTACCTATCTTCATTTCTTCTAAGACGGTCAACTCATTACAGAAGAAAGTCATATTCGGGAATACTGCCGCGTCGGTTTCCTGCCAGTACCGCTTTAGGGCGTTAACACGACCTGAGTCCACATCCCGCTGGCGTTTCAGTTGCTCGCTTAAAACGTCACTGTTGGCCTCTACGGGAAAGTGCTTGGCGAGCTCTTCGAAAGTAATCACGCCTTCGTATATCGTGACTCCGGCTTTATTGCTTAGGCCTTCTTTAGCCTTGAAAAGTGTCAGTGGCAAAAGTGTTGATTGATGTTCTGTTGTGGCCATCGGTTTAGCTCCATCGAAATTGATAGAGACATGATTTCACGAACCCGAGATCTGGCAAATTTTGCTGATTGAATGGGTTATTTCTGGGGCTTTAAAGCGGAAATTTGCGTGAATTGCGATGTGCGAGATCATCTAGTCATCTCTGATCAAGGCGACATTCACAATGAACAACCCCCAACAGCTCGTAGACATTTTCCAGTTCGATGCACAAGACCAAGAAAATTTAAAAGTAGTCTATGAGCAATTCAACCAAGGTGTTTCTGCGCTTCGCACACTCATTGAAAGTGAGCCGGTGGTGTTGCATTGTGGGCTCTCAGGGAAAGACAGTTCAGTCGTGGTGTTAATGGCAGTCGAAGCCTATCGCCAATCCATTCAGGCTGGCTTAGTCGAGCCATCGAGACCATTACTCGTCGTCACCGTGGATACGGGGGCTGAAGCCATCGCGCTTAAAATGTACGTCCATTATGTCCGTAAGCGATTACTGGAGTTTGGAAAGCAAATTGGGATTAATCTCTGCTACGACATTATTCAGCCGCCAATCAATGACCAGTATTTTATCAAGTATACTGGGGGGCAAAAACTGGTGCCTTCGGTTACACGTCACCAAGATTGCAGCATTATTCTCAAAATAGACCCGTCCGAGCGCTACATTAAGCAAGCGATTAAAAAGTACAGTGAATGCAGCTGCTACAAACTGGTTAGCTGTGTAGGCAGTCGCATTGCCGAAAGTCATCACCGCGCAGGCAACATGAAGAAGCAGGGGCTTAGCTTGATTACGGCAGGCTCAATTCTGGCTGATATGGCACAGGTAGAAGCCGCTGGCTCCAAAATGTATAAGCTGGCGCCGATTAAACACTGGGAAACTGAACAGGTATTTGACCTGCTTCGGATAGCCGGTAGCAATCCCATTAAACGAGTCCCAGGTATCGTCATCGATACTTACCTGACTAACTTCGGTCTTCTGTTAGAGCTTTATGGCAATGGCTCAAATGAGGTTTGCGACATCATTGTGGGGCAGAAAAACAGTGGTTGTGGGGGTAAGGCACGGTTTGGCTGCGTGACCTGCACCCTTGTTGGTAAAACCGATAATTCAGCTACAGGACTTTCAAAATTACCCCGCTGGAATGCGTTAGGCAGTGAAAATGCACTTCGAGTGAGGGATTACCTTTGGCGTTTAAGCAATGATATGGACGCCAGAGCCCTTCATGCTCGAGCTTACGATCCGGTCA
>NZ_JAKKSE010000031.1:0-45764 GCF_025653595.1 Shewanella sp. SM95 | reverse complement strand
TCAATTTTCGCGACAAAGGGCAGCAAGTCTTTGCGTCTAAGCATTTTCTTTTTGATTAACTTGCCCGCTTTATCGACGCCAACAGCATGAAAAACAGACTTTGCGATATCTAAACCGATTGTAGTAATCTTCATAGGTGGACCCGTCCTCTTTCTGATGAGTTTTAGCGACTACATCGTGGCCCATTGCGAGGCCGATTTAAAGTGGATGGGTCCATTCCATTATCCATGGCGAGACTCACGCAATTTGTCTATTCGCCCTGCGGCAACTCCGAGGGGAGGTGAACTCCTGTCGCTTTGGTGTTGTCTGCGATTTGCTTAAAAAGATACGCATGTCCTGTCTTTTTTCCGTCATTCCCGCAGTGTTTTTGAGCGGGAATCCAGATGTTTGTATATGCCGATGAAACGATTAAGCACTGTCAATCCAGTGACACGCCGCCTTTTCATTTAATAAGAATTACCCCAATTCTGTTGTTTTGCCGCAAAATTTAACCATGGGTTTCTCGATAAACTTCTTTAGGCAAATTGATCTGCAATGGAAAAAGTAACAAAACCGACGCGACTGCAAACAGGTTCATGATGATTGGCTGGATGCATAACCAGCCGTTTTTGATCACGGGGTCGGTCCGGCCTGATGGCGTAAAATCTCGATTAAATTAGCATCGGCAGTCAAAACCATGGTGTTGCAGCTTTCTATGCAAGCCAAAATAGCGACCCGCGGCCCATTTTGCCAGGCGGCACTGGCATAAAACGCCTGCTGGCTTTGCTCACAATCCGCTAAGCTGTGATAAGCCCTCACTAACATGTAGGCGTCTGGGGTTTGCAAAGAGGCTGAGGCGAGAACCACATCAATCCCTGCGGCGGCCAATAGTGGTAAGGATTTTTCATGTAACAATTGATGGAACTGTGACCCAGTGCCTGGTTTTAATTGGTAACTCCGAATTTCAATGATATTTTGCATCGATGAGCATCTGCGAAAGTGGCAATAACAAGCCACTATGGTAAGTGGAAAACTCGTGTCGACACAGTGCAAATCCCAAGCATTTGCCGCGATACAACCACTGAATTAAAGATATTTCACTAGGTTTACTATGGCTTTTGAACTTGATAACTACGACCGCAAAATTATCGCCCTGTTGCAAAGTAATGCGCGCATCAGCTACACCGAAATTGGCCGGCAAGTCCATCTCACTGCGCCCGCGGTAACAGAGCGGGTGCGACGTTTGGAAGAGGCTGGTGTGATTACGGGCTACCAAACCCGAGTTAATTTACGCGCCTTGGGTTATAGCTTTGAAGCCTTTATCAATATTGTGGTGGATTCACATGCTGCCTTGGATGCTTGGGCTGCTGCGCATTCCGAGGTGTTAGCACTGCATGCGACCACCGGTAACCACTGTGCACTGATGCACATAGGTGTCACCTCGCCGGAACATTTACAAGGCGTGTTAATGTCGTTGGGTAAAATAGGTAAAACCAGTACCTCGATGGTGCTGTCGTCTCAGTTTGAAAACCGTCCACGCTGTCATGGTGATCAATTGCCGAAATCCTCCTAATGCGCTCCTCAAAACTGGCGCTTGCCAAGGGCAATTTGCAGCGTCAGTACCGCCTATGCTCAACCAATGCGCAGTGTTTTTTCGACCTTCAAGCCCTTGCTCACGGGGCAATTTAGCCAGCTTTCGCCATTTGTGCGAAATCCAAAGTAAAACCGGTTTAAATCTGTGAAATCCGTGGTTCACCTTGGCTAATTACTTGGTTTTGTCTATGTCCTGATAACGCCTGGCGCCTTATGATCTCGTTCGGCACTTGCCCTTTCTACAGCATCACTCAGTCAAGGAAAACACAGTGTGAATGACCCTAAACATGATTTTGATTTTTTCGTTGGCCGCTGGCGGATAGAGAACCAACGGCTGCGTCATCGTTTGCAACATTCCAACGACTGGGAGCATTTCGAAGCGAACCAAGAGATGCGATTGCTGCCTGGTGGCATCGGCAACTACGATGATTTCCTCGCACCCTCCTGGCGCCCGGGTTTTGTCGGCATGTCGCTGCGTTTGTTTAATCCGCAAACGCAATTGTGGAGTATTTATTGGCTCGACAATATCAACGCTGGTCTTGATGGCACCGGTAGTTTAATGCCGCCGGTCGTAGGTAAGTTTGAAAATGGTATTGGCATCTTCGAATGTGATGATGAACTGGATGGCAAACCTATTCGGGTTCGCTACAAATGGTTTGACACCTCTACCGAAACCCCGCGCTGGGAGCAAGCTATGTCTGCAGATCAAGGTAAAACCTGGGAAGTGAATTGGCGCATGCAAATGTTCCGACAATAAATTTATGGTCGCAAACCCGAATCGTGTTGAATGGCCAAGCAGTAGATTATGGATATACCCAAACAACCCACTGCTCTAGCACTTAAAAAATATAGGAAAATCATGCTAAGCACTAAATTAATAAACAAAATCACGACATTCCGCCAGTTGCACAGTCAAGGCGGTTTACTACTCAATAATGTATGGGATGTGATGAGTGTGCGTCTTGCCGAAAAAGCTGGAGCGACCGCAATTGCGACAACCAGCGCAGGCGTTGCATGGTCAATGGGATATGCCGATGGCCATACCATCCCCCGCAAGTGCGTGATGCAACATGCGGCCGCAATTGTTGCCAGTACCGAACTGCCTGTGTCTATCGACGTTGAAAACGGCTTGCTAAGCGCTGGCGAAAGCATGAACGACTTGGCGCAAGATCTACTGGCTGCAGGGGTCGTCGGCGTGAATCTGGAAGATACACAGGACGGCAGTATGCTCGACCTTGTGAGCAGCGCACAACGCATTCAACAATTGCGTGACGCCTGCAAAGCATTGGACTACCCGTTATTTATTAATGCCAGGATGGATGTATTGCTTCGCGGCGGAAACAAGGATGCCGACAGCTTAATCAACCGAGCTCAAGCTTATATTGCGGCTGGTGCAGATGGGATTTTTATTCCCGGGTTAATCGATTTAGCACTGTGCCAGCAAGTGGCCCTTGGTATCGATGCACCTTTGAACGTGATGGCATTATCGGGTGCGCCGAGCGCCAACGAAATCTTCTCCACGGGAGTCAAGCGTTATAGCGCAGGGTCCTTTATGGCAGAATCCGCATATAGCCATGTGTTGGCTCAGATGCACATATTTCAGCAAACCGGTTATTTGCAGCCCGCTGTGAGTCATTTGAGTTATGGCGAGATGAACCAGATGATCGGCTCGTTGGAAATTGCCGACTAAAGCAACGGAAGAGCCAGTCAGCATCAAGGCATGGCTGGCGCAAAAAAAGTGCTACCAATAAAAATTTATTTAGACACCCATTGTTAAATTTTGCTACGAAAATACAGAGAATAGGCAAATTCTTTACTGTTGAACTTGCTTAAAGAGAAATGTTTGCTGAGATGGTTAGCTCGGCCTTGGCGTAACACTTGGGCGCAGTTTCAGGATAACAGAATATGATTTAGCTTGCGGTATTTGCACTTCCGTATGCAGCAGATGCCGCCGTCGAGCCTATAGGGACACTTCTTGTTAAACGAAAGGGCGGCGAGTCACTAGAATGGCTGTGCTTAATAGCTTAACGATTAACTTCCATAATACATCAAGTGTTTAAGCTTTTTCGCCACCAAAGACTGGTCTGCATCGGGGTTAGGGTTAGAGAAGTAAGAATTGAAAGTTAAAAAATGCCAATGGCCGGTTTATTGCCGGATTTATTATTGGGATGAGTCGATTTTTTCTTCTGCTGAGCGATAAGTTTGTCTGCTATTGGTATTCTGAAATCCATTCAACAGTTTAAGAATGCCACTTACACAGATCTTTTCGCGCTCTCGAACTACATGTCCGGCCTTTTTCTATGCTTAATTTACAATCCCTGGTAGGGCTTTTCTTAAAAGTTCCAACTCCTTTTTGTTTGCTTTAATCCAAAGTTTTTTCAAGTTTGGTATCGAAGCCAAGATTTCTACTGTCTCTTTAGTCTTAATTACATTTGTTTCAACAAGATACAACGCAAAAATATTTTTATTTCCACGCAACTCGTCAATACTGGACAACTGTGGGTTTCCACTGAGGTCTAAAATTTTTACGTTGTCCAGCGTTGAAATGATAGAACCAAAATCTAACTTTTGACATTTATTTAAAGATAAGTAGCTTAAATTCTGGGTGTTTCCGGTAATTTCAGAGAGTTTGCTTGCATGGGATACACTTAATGATTCAACTGAGTCTGAGCATAAATTAATTGACTCTAATGAACGAACAATGGAGCAGTTTAATGAAATTGCGACATCAACTTTTAGATTAATAACTTTGGAGTTGAATATATTTACATGCTTAATCCCGTCAACCAATTCAGATGATTCATTTTGCTCAACATAACCTTTCCGAATGAATGCCATTATGGCTTTCCAATCATCTCGCTGCCACTCAGCGTTATATACATAATCCAATATTGGTAATATAGAATCGAAGGTAGGTAATGAATTTTCCCATCTCTGCCATTCTGAAACATTTTCTGGTGCTAACTTTATATATTTCTTAAAAGATGAAATGTCCATATTATCACTTAATTAAAATTGGGTTGTCGAATTCAGAACGTTGATCTCTTCCGGTATATTTTTGCATTTCTTTTGAGAAGCGCCTCTAAATTCTGATGATTTATTCTGTCACGCTATCCCTTTACTCACTCTTATTTGAGCTGACTAAAGCTTTAAAGCGAAGGTCACTCTTGCTCAGAGGGGTAAGTGCCTCGGCTTGGGTGAGATATTGCATAGTGATGTGGATAGCATCTTGATGGTGACTAAATTCCCTAAAAATACGCTTTGCAATCAGCAGATTTAATTGATGTGTAGCTAATGAGGCATGCTCATGCTTTATCTGTAAAATAACATCTTCTAGGGAGATAGGGGGAATTTCTTCCAAGGTTATAAGAAAGGCTTTTGCGACAGTCCTGGCGTGTGATAAATAGTCTGAGTGCGCATCTAAGGCGTAAATATGCTTGAAAATGTGTTTGGCTAGGGCTTTATTGCCGTTGCGATAAAAAGATTCGCCATCAAAACAAATATCCCCTAGTCCTTCCATTATCTGTCTAGGGTTATCCGATAGAGAAAGCGCTTCAATTTCTTTTTGGTATTCCGAAAACTGATCCATATTCTCGACCTTACTGGCAATACAGTGTGACTTTTCGACTATTGAAGTGGGAAGGCTGACAATCTTAGCAAATCCACAAGGTTAAAGCGTAACGGTCTGAATAAAATCAACATCATTTCTGCAAACTCAAGCTTAATTTCGGTATAAAAAAATGCCACTACAAGGGGTTAGTGGCATAAATGCATAAGTCTGGCATACGCTTAAAAGGGTGGGTAGAAGACTGACATCTTGGCTGGGAACCGTTGCAACATCAGCCTCTACGCCGGGAAGAGGGTAAAACCTTTGGGAGTTGAGGGGTAAAACGGCGCGTTATTGCATGCTCACTGGGCCGTCGATTTTGTTAAATGTCACATCGCCAGAACCTGCCGCAAGAATCGTTAATCCCTTAGTGTTAAAGACATTAATATTGCCTGAGCCGTCTGTGATGGTCACAGCACTTTGCACATTGGCGACCTCTATGTTGCCTGAGCCGTCATCAATTGCGGTATTGCCGCGAATATCGGTCAGCTTGATGGCACCAGAGCCATCTTCAATGGTTAGGCTGCCGTTGATTTGGCTGATTTCAATATCACCTGAGCCATCCTCTATGTTGATATTGTTACCACCGTTGATAGTGAGTTCACCCGAACCGTCTTTGACGTTCATGTCTGACGTCATCTTGCTGATCAAAATAGCCCCTGAGCTGTCATCAATATCCAGTGTAAAGTTCGCAGGGACTTGCAGTTTTAGGTCTATATAGGGCGAGTCATTGTTAGAATCTGTTTGCTCAAAGTTGGCCTTGAGCTTGGCTTTATTGGCTTTTTTCTCAAGGGTGAGAATGACTTTGCTGTCATCGTTGCCATCCTTATTGCTATAGATGTCGGCGACGAGTTTAATTTGGCTGAGGCCTTCGACACCGATAATTTCGAGACTGCCTGCGCCAGTTTCTGCAATCAGGCCTTGTAAGTCTTGGCTATTGAGGGTGAGCTCGCGTTGTTGGTGGTCTAAGTCTGGCATGCCTGCTGCGTTCACATTAAGAATGCAGCCAGTGAGCGATACCCCAGCAGTAAAAAACACTATAAAAGCGAGGGTGAATATAAATGGGCGTAGTGACATGTTAGCTTCCTTGTTTATCTGGCACTCGATTTTTTGGGTGAGTGCTGAGTCGTCTTGCGATGAATAAGACATTGCACAGCCCATGCCAATTTTAAGTTTCATTTATAATCAATTGGTTAAGCTAAAAATTGTCCGAGGTTCACTATGCGGACATGTCCGCTACATGGGTGATTTACTCATAGATTAGTGAAATTGCTCATTTATTAAGTTAGTTTAAGCTCCGTAAGTCACGCGGAATCAAAAATACAAAAAACATAAGAAGGGATGCAGATGGATTATTTAACGACGAACAAGACGGCTTGGGATGCGCGCACTCGGGTACATTTAACTTCTGATTTTTATGATGTGGCGGGCTTTCTTAGTGGTAAGACTTCGCTGCGGGAAATTGAGCTAGGTGAACTCGAGGTTGCAGGTAAAAATTTGCTGCATCTGCAATGTCATTTCGGCTTAGACACCTTGTCGTGGGCGCGAATGGGAGCGAGAGTCACAGGCGTCGATTTGTCAGAGGTGGCGATTGTTGAAGCGCAAAAGCTGGCAGGACGGACACAGTTGTCCGCCGAGTTTATCTGTAGCGATGTTTACAGTGTGGCGAGCAAGGTTGAGCCTCACGATATTGTGTTTACGTCCTATGGTGCCATTGTGTGGCTGCCGGATTTAACCCTGTGGGCGCAGACGGTTGCCGACTGTTTAAAACCCGGCGGACAGTTTTACATGGCCGAGTTTCATCCGGCGCAGCAGTTGTTCGATGGCTATAGCTATTTTAATCGGGGTGAGCCAGACATAGAGCTGGAAGGCACATATACCGAAAATACCGGTGATGATCAGCAAACCTTAATGTGCTGGTCGCACAGTTTATCTGAAGTGATCAATGCGTTATTGCAGGCGGGCTTAGTATTGGAGTTCTTCCACGAGTTTGATTTTAGCCCCTATAACTGCTTTGAAGGGCTCGAAGCGCAAGCCGATGGTCGTTATGTGTTAACACACCAAGGGCAGAATGTGCCCTTGGTGTACAGCATAAGCGCGCGTAAGCCTGCGTAATCACAGCCTTTTGTAATCGAGATGATCAGCGACTACGGTAAACCGGATACTTAAGGTATTGGTTATCGTAGTAAGGGCTACGTTCATAGAACCAGCGTAGGCGTGCCTCAGGATCGGCGGCAAACTCGGTATTGGTCAGTGCTTTGTCGAACTCAGCTTGTAGCTTAGGATCATCTTTTAGCATCTTGGCCGCCAGTGGCTCTACCGCATAATCTTCAATGTATTCAGTACGAGTGAAGATAGGATTGAAGAAACCCCATTGCAGTAAAGAATCAGGTGATTGCGGCTCAAGCAGTAAAATCGCCAGATCGCCTAGCGGTTGATCTGTACTGATTTTAATGGTGCCAGCGGGCAGTGTGGTGCTGACTTTGGTTAACTCTGACTCAGCTTTGACCGTTTGGCGGCCCTCAAAATCCTTAGTGTTAAACACGGGATTGCTGAGGGTATATTGCTGCAATTTCAACTCGGTTGGCTTTTTGATCGTGGTCATGCGAATGCCATGCACGTTAAGACGATCAATCACTTGAGTCCATTGCGCTGGAATATAGTAAGCACTCGGACGAGTGACCTTAATGTCGGGCACTGTTTCAGCCATCACAGGCAAGTTAGGGTAAAGCTTAGGTTCACCTGTCCAGCGCACAACTTCAGCGCCACTGATGGGGCTCTTTTCAAGTTGATAATCTATGCCTTTAAAATCCCAGCCTTTTTCTAATGGTGCTAATTTCCAAGTAAGGGTGATTAGCGGTGAGGCGCGGTATTTATCTTCTTGAATCGCACTCTTAAGTTTCGTCGCCTGTTCACCCACGGTTTTGAGGGTTTGCGCTAACATCACATAAGTGCCGAGCACCCTTTGCTTAAAGGGCTTTAGGCTGTGGTTTTCAACCAGAATGGTGGGCAAATGGCGAGCATCGCCATAACCGTTAGAGAAGCGCGGGCTTGGATTCCACAGCGACATGCCTTTGTTAATATCGGCGTTATCCACGGCAAAAATCAGTGCGCCGGGAATATGGCCTTGTTCCGTTAATGCGGCTTCAACCGCAGGTCTGTAGCTGTTTTCGAGCCAGCGGTAGCTCGCAGGGCTTAAGCCTTGGGCAAGGTTATAACCAAAGGTAACATCGTATTGATAGTCGATGCCGTCAGTAACATGGACATCGATATACAGATCTGGTTGCCATACGTTGATTGCGCGCAGCATGTGCTGCATTTCTAAGCTGTCTGCCTTAGCATAATCGCGGTTAAGGTTGAGATTATTAGCCGTAGTGCGCCAGCCCATATTCACTGGGCCACGTTGATTGACTCGATTAAATTCGCCGCTGCGCTCATGGGCATCAACACTAAACATAGGCACAAACAAGAGGTTAGCTTTATCGAGCAGGGCACTTTTATCGCCTTGGATAATGTCACGTAGCAGCATCATGCCGGCATCTTTACCGTCGATTTCTCCCGCATGAATTCCCGCCTGCACTAGCACTGTCGGTTTAGTGTTTTGTTTGAGGCGTGCCGATTCATTAATGCCTTCACTGCTGGCGATATACATCCAAATATCGCGCCCTTGTGGGCTCTTACCTAAGCTAACCTTTTGTAATTTATCTGTCTCGCCCGCGAGTTTGTCGAGCCAAGCGATAGTGGCATCGTAGCTTGGACTTTCAATACCGCCACTTTGCTCAAAGGGAGTCGCCCACTCGCTATCAACACTTAACATGAGCGATTCGCTGGCGCCATGCCAAGTGATGCTGGGCGGTAAAATCGCATCGTTGACAAAGGTGTTGGCTCGTTCAGGAATGGGCGCTGGTTGTGCTTCTGGCGCTGCAACTGTGGTATCGGCCAGTACATTAGTCGCAGTTTCAGTCGTTTGGCTATTCGCTGCTGGACTTGCATCCTGTGACGTTGTGATTACTGGGGAGCCAACTGCCAATGTTTCGGTGGTAGAGGCTTGCGCCATAGTGGCTGCCGGGGTTGTTTGGGTTGTGGTTTTCGCATCATTGGCAAAAGCATTCCCAGGGTACAGATTGCCCGTAGAGAGACAGGCAATGGCGATAACGGAGAAAGAAAACAAGCGCATGAAAAGAGTCCATATATCGAATTTTTATTAGGACGGTATCTTTTCATTAAACGCCCCGTTAACGCAAGGGCGGCTAAGGGTTATCCGGCATTTCTGACGTGGATTTAAGCACTAAGCGGAACGGTAAAATCAACTAAGCCGTTTTGTTGGGCGTTATCTGAGAAGCTGGCCGCTTGTGATAGGCAATGTCGATAATGGCAATGTCTTTATAAAGTGCTTCGACGGCAATCGCGAGCTGATAAATCAGCCAGCTATAACCTGTGAGTGCAAATCCCTGCGGCACTTGGTCGTTTACGGCTGTCACTGGATCTGCGGTTGATGCTTGAGTGGCTGCGACTAGGGCAAGCTGGAGTCTGTGTTGTAATTCTTGATCTAAGCATTCTGGTAGTGTCGGTAATTGTTGAGCTTTACCCGCTACAAATTCTGCAAGTTGTTGCAAATAGAAGGCAAGCTCAGAGGCAACCGCATTAATCTGCAGATAGGCGTCTTTGTCTTCTTCCTGCCAGCGGGTTAAGGGTAAGAGTTCGAGTAAGGTGATTAAGCGCACTTGTTTATTGGCTAACTGCGACAGTAGCACTTTGTGTTTTTTGAGGGTTTGACTTTCCCATTCCAAGGAGAAAAACAGTTTCTTTTGAGTGAGTACGGCCTTCATCGCAGCCTCCAGTCTAGCGCGAAAATCGAGCTCATGATTGGCGGGCGCTTTAAGATGCTCGGCTAATACTTCGGCCATATTGTCGATGGCATGGGTGAGTTGGGAGCGCCAATCTTGTTTAGCTTTAATCGGAAAAATGAACAGTGAGACCAAAATAGCAATCACGCAGCCGGAGAGGATGTTGGCCGTGCGCCATAGTGCCTCAGAGGTGTCATGGTTGGCGTCGCCGACGACGATTATGATGGTAAATCCGGCCACTAAATAGGCATAGCTGTAACGTCCGGCCGAAATAAAACAAATCAAGCTAACGGCTAAGATCAGCAGGCTCATGATTAGCCAATAACTGTCCACAGTGGCAACTAACATCACCCCATAAGCTGAGCCTAAACAAGTGCCTATCGCCCTTTGTAGCGACTTTTCAATCGCGCCGCCTACTTGAGGTAAGCTCATCATAATGATCACTATCGTGACCATGCTCCAAATAAAATGCGGTGGCGCCCAAATGGCATTAATAGTGACAGCAACGAGTAAGGCTAGCCCGAGCTTTAGGGCGTGGATTGAGCGGAAATGGCGATAGATAAAGTCGGCAAAGGGTGTGGCTGGGGCAAATACAGACATAGGGCAAAATTCCTTTGAGCTAACTTAGCGATGTTAATCTGGTGGCAGTATCGCAGAAAAACCGTGTCACTTGCGGCCATAGCGCCATAAAGAAATGTAAATTGCGAAATCTAGCAAATTGAGCTTAGTGGATGGCGCGGGAGAGATCACATTAACACTCAGATTAAATAGGCTTAACTGATGCGTGTAGAGGCAGGCCATTATACCGTGCTGCAGATATAAAAAAGGCTTGAATAAGCATTGCCTATTCAAGCCTATATTCAAAGTGTTTGAGTTAGCTTAAGCTGCGCTCACTATCCGCTTTAACGTCAACTTCTGTGTATTTATCCATGATCAAGGCACAAGCCGCATCGCCAGTGATATTGAGTGCGGTACGGATCATGTCAAAAACCCTGTCTAATGCAAACAGCAAAGGTAAACCATCGATAGGAATTCCCGCAGCTAACAGCACTGCCACTACTAAGAAGGATGGGCCCGGCACACCTGCTTGACCAATTGCACCTAAGGTTGAGGTGAAAATGATGGCCGCATAGGCTGTCATCGATAGATCAACGTTATACATTTGGGCGAAGAACATGGCTACTAAACCATAATAAATCGCGTTGCCGCTCATATTTATGGTGGCGCCTAACGGCAGTACAAAAGCCGTGGTTGCCTTAGAGACTTTAAGATCTTCCTCGCAGGTTTCCATATTCACTGGCAGAGTTGCCATTGAAGAGGCGGTCGATAAGGCCATCACCTGCGGCTTCTTCATTGCCGAAATAAACTGGCGCGCCGACACTCTTGAGAAGAGTTGTACCACTAATGGAAAGAAGATAAAGCCGTAGATCAGAATCGCAGCAACAAACACGGCGAATAACTTAAACACGACTTCTAGTGCATCGAAACCGAAGGTGCCGACAGAATCGGCCATCAAACCAAATACACCGATAGGGGCAATGATCATCACGCAGTTGATCATCCACACAAAGGCATCGACGACTGTGTTGAGTGCGGCCAAAATAGGCTTAGCGCCATCGCCTTTAACTTTAGTCAGTGCGATGCCGAAGAAGATACTAAAGACTAAGATTTGTAATATGTTACCGCCGTTCAGCGACTCGAACACATTGGTTGGGATCATGCCGATAAAGGTATCCATTACCCCAGGCAATGCGCCATGTTCCTTGGTTACTTCCATCAAGTCTGTGCTGCTGTGGGCGGTAAAATCAACGCCTGCACCTGGTTGGAACAGATTACCCATCAAGAGTGCAAGCACAACGGCAAAGCCCGACGTGACAATAAAAAAGCCGAAAGTGCCAATGCCAATCTTACCCGCCGATGGGCTATCGCCTAAGCTCGCCGCGCCGCTGATGATAGAAACCAATACCAGTGGTATCACTAGCATTTTGATTAAATGGATGAAAATGGTTCCGAGTGGTGCAAACACACTTGCACTCTCGCCCATGATAAAACCCACCAGTGCGCCGATAATCATGGCAATAACCACTTGCACACCAATGTTACCTAATAAACTCTTGCTCTTCATTCTTGCGAAACTCCCCAGTTGCCGCAGCATTTTGTGTCATGCACAGACGATTTGAACCTAGACGACTCAAGGCTTAGTGATTAAGGCTTAATCTAGGCTAAAGGTTCACTCTATGTTAAAGGCAAATGCCCGACATTTTTGACCGAGTAAAGTACCACAATTGCATAGCAGGGGATTGTGAAACATCACTAACCTTGGTTTCAAAATAACCAAAGTCTAAATCACGTTAACGTTAAATGAGGAATGCTTAAATTTATGCCATTAAAAATGAATAAAGCTTATTTTATTGTGGGGTTTTAACTGCCGAATTGATGAATTGTGATTTTTACTTTGATGGGCGCAGATATCCTCTCGTATTCTTGGGGCGGCTTGAGTCGTTAGTTACCCATCTTTTACTTGTATGAATCATGAGAGTGGTTAATAGCTAAAAAACCTCCATGACCATTCAACTCTGTGACTCACTCAGTTTTCCCTATGACAACTCCATTTCGAGGACATTATGAACATCACCTCATTTTTTGGCCCACCCGAATCGTTACAGTGCTGGATAAGAAAGTGCGTCGAACAACCTGGATTTAGTTATTGGCTGGTTTATCAAGATCTTGATGAAGGTGAATCCCTGCAACTGATCACTCCATTATTCCCGATAGTGAATGATATGAGAGACCTATCGGATGACGAAATCGATGCCTTTGAGGATAGCTTAGGCCGGAGTGACTATGGTTATCTGCTAAACACGGATCAGATTGAGGATGTGATCGATAACCTGATGCAGCAAAAAGCCCTACCAAGTGAACAGGAACTGCTTGAAGCTATTATCTTTTACTATGAGCGAGATGCGTTTATAGATATTTAAGTGTTTATTTTTATTTTGTTGTTTCTATATAAAATAAAATTACGTGTTGTTAGCGGTAAAATACCGACGGTTAACGTCGGCATTTGCGTTTAAGGCGAGGTAATAAGTTGTGCACCATTTAGTGGTTATTGAGGTATTGAGCGCCTGTTTATTATGAATTCAATTTCGCAAGCACTCTGAATACCTCTTGAACGCCCTAAGGCATTGCGGGGAAGGAGAGCGAGCTGCCAATCCCTAGAGGCAGGCCTAATGCCCAATATGCCAGTAAGAAACCGCTCCAAAGTAAAAGAAAACTGATTGAAAACGGTAACATCAGTGCCACTAAGGTGCCGATGCCTGATTCCTTAACGTATTTTTGGCAAAACACCACAATTAACGGAAAGTAAGGCATCAGTGGGGTGATGATATTAGTGGATGAGTCGCCCACTCGGTAAGCGGCTTGAGTCAAATCCGGTGACACACCTAGTTCCATTAACATGGGCACCATAATGGCACCAATCAATGCCCATTTGGCTGAGGCGGAACCTACTAATAGATTGACGAACGCCGTGAGAAACACAATTCCCACCAAAGTCACACCCATAGGAAGGGCTAATTCCTTTAACGCCAACGCGCCTTTAATGGCCATTAATGCGCCTAAATTGGATTGACCAAAAGCATAAATAAACTGGGCGCAGAAAAAAGCCATGACGATGTAATAACCCATGCCGCTCATGGATTTGCTCATGCCTTGAATAATGGCTCTGTGGTTGTTTGCCGTGCCAGCGGCATAGCCATACACGATGCCGGGAATGAGGAAAAACACAAAAATAATCGCCACAATGGAGCGCATTAATGGCGCTGAAGCACTGGTTAGGGCGCCGTCAGTAGCACGCCAAGCAGAATGTTCACCATAGGCGGTTAATACTAATCCTAATGCACACAACAACATGGCGGCCATGGCGAATTTGAGTCCGCGGCGCTCATGGGGTTGCAGTTCATCTAGGGTTGGGAGCGTGCTGGGATCGCCATTCACCGCAGTGTTTTTTAGGCGCGGCTCGATAACTTTATCCGTTAAGAACCAGCCAACTAAGATAATTAAAATGGCAGAAGCCGAAGTAAAAAAGATGTTATTCAGTGGGTTAATCGTTAATGTGGCGGCCGCGGGATCGGCCGATAATCTTGCCGCTGCCTGAGTTAAGCCCGCTAACATAGGATCAAGGCTGGATGGCACGCCAACGGTTGCAGAAAAACCGCCGGATACGCCAGCGAAAGCGGCGGCAATACCGGCTAAGGGATGACGACCCGCGGCATAGAAGATCACCGCGCCGAGTGGGATAACGAGTACATAACCCGCATCAACCGCGACATGGCTCAGAATACCCACGGCTATCAATACCGGGGTGAGTAACATCTTGGGAGTGACAGATAAAATGGAGCGCAGCCCCGCATTAATAAAGCCGGTATGTTCAGCAACGCCTAGGCCCAGCATGGCCACAAGCACCACACCTAGCGGCGGGAAAGTGACAAAGGTCGTGACCATCGCCGAGGTAAAAGCGGTTAACGTACCACCATCAAGCATATTAACGACTTGAATCGGGTTACCAGTACGAGGGTCGATTTCATCAAAACTGACACCCGATAATCCCCAAGAGATCAGCCAGACTAAGCCCAGAAACATCGCAAATAATACCGCCGGATCAGGCAGTTTATTGCCGACGACTTCGACGCCATTGAGAAATCGCTGGAATCCAGTGACAGGTTTATGATTTTCCATTTGGGTGCCGCTTCCTAAAAAATGATGATTGTTATCGGTGATTATAAAAACGCAGCATTAATTTAAGCTTGGTTTAACTAATCGATAAGAAATAAAACACATAAAAATCTATCGTAGTGGCTTTAGTGTGGGTGGATTTAATCATCACTAAATCAATTTAGCCGCAAATAAAAAGCGCGGGTTCATGACTGAACCCGCGCTTTTTTACTCAACAATGTGTTTGATTACATTATCCGAATGGATCCACTACGCGCTTATGCTTTTGGGCCTGCGTTACGGATAGCGTCTGACACTTGATACTTAGCGAAGTTTTTAGTGAAAGCTTCGGCCAGCTTCTGGGCGTATTCGGCATATAGCGCTTTATCGCCCCAAGTGTTGATTGGGTTGAGTAAATTGCTGTCTACGCCTGTGACTGCCACAGGAACGGCGAGGTTCAAGGTGTCTAAGTGGACGGTTTCAACATCTTTCAACTCACCGCTGACAATCGCATCGACGATGGCGCGGGTGGTGGGGATGTCAAAACGTTTACCTACACCGTGTGGGCCACCAGTCCAACCAGTGTTGACTAAGTACACTTGGCTGCCGAAGGACTCAATGCGCTTCATCAACAGTTCTGCGTACACGCCAGCAGGGCGTGGGAAGAAAGGTGCGCCGAAGCACGTTGAGAAGGTGGATTGAATCGCTGAGGTTGAGCCGATTTCAGTCGAACCCACTTTGGCGGTATAGCCAGACAAGAAGTGGTATGCCGCTTGTTCTTTGGTCAGGATAGAAACCGGTGGTAATACGCCAGATACGTCGCAGGTTAAGAATACAACCGCATGTGGCTCAGCGCCGCAGTTGTCTTCTTTACGTTGGGCAATGTGCTCCAGCGGATAGGCTGCGCGGGTGTTTTCCGTCAGGCTGCTGTCTTTGTAGTTAGGTACGCGGTGTTCGTCCATCACGACGTTTTCAAGTACAGTGCCGAAACGAATCGCATCCCAAATCACGGGCTCATTCTTCTGGCTTAAATCGATACATTTGGCGTAGCAACCGCCTTCGATGTTGAATACGCCGCCGGGTGCCCAGCCGTGCTCATCGTCACCAATGAGGAAGCGTTTTGGATCGGCAGAGAGTGTGGTTTTACCTGTGCCAGATAAACCGAAAAACAGCGTAGTGTCGCCATCTTTACCTACGTTGGCCGAGCAGTGCATTGGGAGCACGCCTTGGGCTGGCAGTAGGAAGTTTTGTACTGAGAACATAGACTTTTTCATTTCGCCAGCGTATTTCAGGCCAGCGAGCAGCACTTTACGTTCGGCGAAGTTTAAAATCACGGTCGCATCTGAGTTAGTGCCATCACGTTCTGGTACGCAAACAAAGTCAGGGGCATTGATGATCTGCCACACTGGTTTGTCTTTACGATTAAATTCTTCAGGAATGATAAATAGATTGCGGGCGAACAGTTGGTGCCAAGCGTATTGCGTGGTGACTCGTACTGGTTGGTAATGTTCAGTGTCGGCACCGACTTCGAGATCAGATACAAACAGTTCTTTATCGGCTAGGTAAGCTTCAACCCGTGCCCATAAACCTTCAAAAGCACCTGGATCGAAAGCCTGATTGACTGGGCCCCATTCGATATCAGCTTCTGAACTGGGTTCTCTTACAATGAAACGATCGCCAGGTGAGCGACCGCTGCGAGCGCCTGTTTTAGCAACTAATGCGCCATTGGCTGTCAATTCACCTTCGCCGCGTAGCAGGGCAAATTCGACAAGTTGTGCTGTTGAGGGGTTAAAGTGAACGCGGTTTAATCCATCCGCCATAGTGAGGTCTCCATTTGATTTGTAAGGTTATTTTAATATCGATCGTCTGCCGATTTAATTTTATTTATCGCCTGAGTCGTGCTAGGTGACAAAGTGAGGGCGATTGTAGCCTAAGCCGAGTGCAATGTGTGAGGGGATTATAGGTATGAATAAAAAATGGGCGCCAAATAGGGCGCCCATTTTTTAGCGGGAGTCGTTTTACTGCTGGGTTGTTGATGTTTGACCGTTAGCAAATAAGGTTGCTACGTCTATGGCATCAAAGGTGTATTTAGCGTGGCAATATTCGCAACCCATTTCTATCTTGCCATCTTCGGCGAGTATGGCTTCGATTTCTGCTTGATCTAAGGTCTTGATCGCACCTGCACTGCGTTCATGGGAACAAGTGCATTTAAAGCTCACATCGATAGGATCAAATAAGCGTACTTCTTCCTGATGATAGAGGCGATGTAACACGCTTTCTGCATCAAGAGTAAATAGCTCTTCGGCCTTGATGGTCGACGTCAGTTGGCTCAAGTGTTCGAAGTCGGCGTTGTGATCTTGCTGGCTTGGCAGAATTTGTAGGAACATGCCCGCCGCTTGTTTGCCGTCGGCAAATAACCAAATTCCCGTAGGTAACTGCTCAGATTGATTGAAGTATTCCTCAACACAGGCCGCAAGTGTTGGCTTGTCTAGTGCAACGACACCTTGGTAGCGTTCACCTTCGTCGGGTGTTAAGGTGATGACCATGTAGCCTTGGCCGAAGAGTTCTGTGAGGCTAGCATCATCGGCGAGTTCAGCATTCCAGCGAGCCACACCGCGTAACTCTTGTAAATTGTTACCGTTGATCACTGCTAAAGAAACAGGGCCGTTGCCTTGTAACTGCACGCTGATATCACCGCTAAATTTCAATGTAGCGGTTAATAGTGAGGTGGCTGCCATTAATTCACCCAGTAGCACTTGCAGTACGGCTGGGTATTCTTGGGCGCTGATCACTTGTTGATAGCTGTCTTGTAACTGCACCAGTTCACCGCGCACATCGGCATTATCGAACAAGTAGCGGTGTAAAGTATCTTGGTTCATCGTGTATCTCACTGTTAAAGGTCTTTAAAGCGCATGAGCTGGCGTCGTTGCTTTTTATCTGGTTTCTGATCGGGTATCGGGTTATTGAGCATGTGGAGGCGTCGTTGCTCAGCATTAATGGCCCGTTTAGCCAGACTTGTCGCGGTTTCTTCGTACAATTCTTGTGCAATCGAACCACTTTGGCGTAATTGCGATAATTTTTTTATGACGATCTCTTTATCGTCATATCCTTGGCGTATCTTAAGGACGGCGCCTATCTCGGCATTCCTACTAGATTTGGCACGCTGGCCGTTGTAATGTACTTTGCCGCCGTTAATCATTTCTTTGGCGATGGCACGGGTTTTATAAAAACGTGCAGCCCAAAGCCACTTATCGAGTCGAATGTCTGTTTTGTCGCTTTGACCTTGAGTCATAGTGTCTCCAGCTAAAAGATCGATGAGTTCACACGCCGAGCAAGAAAATGCGTCAAGAGCATTTCTATTATGTTAAAGGGTGGCGTGCTTCACACCCTTTTATGGCGGGCAAAGTTAGCATAATTGGCCTATTTTCGCCAATTTGAATGCTGTTATGGGCTTGTTGCCAAATGCTGCCTAGGTTAGCATGAGACGGTAATCGCCTAATTATTATAATCAGAACAGAGACCTGTATCGAGGGTCCACATAAAATATGGATTTATTAGATAAAGTTATCGCAAAAGCCATTGGCATGCCCCATAAGCCCTTAAGCCGGATAGTCTTCTGGTTGGGTTTTATTGTGATCATGTTGTTAGCCGCGCAAATTACATGGAAATTAGTGCCTACTAGCTCATCACCCAGTGCTTGGTCGCCAACGCCCGTTAACCTGACGGGTAAAAGTGCTGGACAGGTTGATCTTGCGGGTTTACAGCAGCTTGGTCTCTTTGGTAAGGCAGATGCTAAATCTGAAAAGCCAAAAACTGAGGTTGTTGAGACTGTGACCGACGCGCCTAAGACCACACTCTCTATTCAGCTCACTGGCGTTGTTGCATCGACAGCGGATCAGAAAGGCTTAGCGATCATTGAGTCAAACGGCAGCCAAGAGACCTACAGCTTAGGCGATAAAATCAAGGGTACTTCGGCATCACTGAAAGAAGTCTATGCCGACCGTATTATCATCACTAACGCTGGCCGTTACGAGACATTAATGCTCGATGGCTTAGTTTACACTAGCCAAAGCCCAGCCAATCAACAGTTACAACAAGCTAAGACTAATAAGACTGGCTCGGCAGTGAGCCGTGTCGATCAACGTAAAAATGCCGAAATCTCCCAAGAACTCGCCGAATCCCGCACCGAATTGTTAGCCGACCCTAGTAAGATCACCGATTATATTGCCATTTCACCTGTCAGACAGGGTGACGCTGTGGCGGGATATCGCTTGAATCCAGGGAAAGACGCCAATTTGTTTAAGCAGGCGGGTTTTAAAGCTAACGATTTAGCCAAATCGATTAATGGATACGACTTGACCGTAATGAGTCAAGCGTTAGAAATGATGAGCCAATTACCCGAGTTAACCGAAGTTTCTATTATGGTTGAGCGGGAAGGACAATTGGTTGAAATCATGTTTAGTTTGCCGCAATAACACGCGTTAGAGGAAAGAAAAAGAATGAATAACAAAAGGATTCGACGCAAGCTGATTGCTGGGGTTGTTGCGGGTGCAGCCATGTTCTCCTCCCAATTCGCTTGGTCTGAACAGTATGCGGCCAACTTTAAAGGCACGGATATTCAAGAATTTATCAATATCGTTGGTAAAAACCTGAATAAGACGATCATAGTTGACCCGACAATTCGCGGCAAAATCAACGTTCGCAGTTATGATCTGTTGAACGATGAACAGTATTACCAGTTTTTCCTCAACGTCTTACAAGTTTACGGTTATGCCATCGTTGAGATGGAAAATAACGTTATTAAAGTCATTAAAGACAAAGATGCCAAAACCGCTGCAATTCGAGTCGCTAACGATAACGACCCCGGCCTTGGTGATGAAATGGTGACGCGTATCGTGGCCTTGTATAATACTGAGGCTAAGCAATTAGCGCCGTTATTGCGCCAACTTAATGATAATGCGGGTGGCGGCAACGTAGTGAACTACGACCCCTCCAATGTCTTGATGTTGTCTGGCCGTGCTGCTGTCGTGAACAAGTTAGTCGAAATTATCCGTCGAGTGGATAAGCAAGGCGATACCTCGGTGCAAGTGGTGCCGTTAGAATTTGCCTCCGCGGGTGAAATGGTACGAATTATTGATACCCTTTATCGTGCTACCGCTAACCAATCCCAATTGCCAGGCCAAGCGCCAAAAGTGGTTGCTGACGAACGTATCAATGCCGTAGTCGTGAGCGGTGATGAGAAGAGCCGCCAACGTGTGGTCGAGCTTATCCGTCGTCTCGATGCCGAACAAGCCAGCACAGGTAACACAAAAGTTCGTTATCTACGTTATGCCAAAGCAGAAGATTTAGTTGAAGTGCTGACCGGTTTTGCCCAAAAGTTGGAAGGCGAGAAAGATCCGAGCGCTCAGGCTGCAGGTGGTAAACGCCGTAATGAAATCAATATCATGGCGCATACTGAAACCAACGCCTTAGTGATCAGTGCTGAACCCGATCAGATGCGCACTATCGAGAGCGTGATTAATCAACTCGACATCCGCCGTGCTCAGGTACTCGTAGAAGCCATTATCGTGGAAGTCGCCGAAGGCGATAGCGTCGGCTTTGGGGTCCAATGGGCCGCGAAAGCGGGTGGTGGTACTCAGTTTAATAACTTAGGCCCAACCATAGGTGAAATTGGTGCAGGTGTATGGCAGGCGCAAGATCAAGAAGGGACATTCATCACTAACCCAAATACAGGTGACGTGATTGGCAAAAACCCAGATACTAAAGGTGATGTTACTTTACTTGCTCAAGCCTTAGGTAAAGTGAACGGTATGGCTTGGGGCGTGGCCATGGGCGACTTTGGTGCCTTAATTCAAGCAGTGTCGAGTGACACTAACTCAAACGTACTGGCAACGCCTTCGATTACCACCTTAGATAACCAAGAGGCCTCGTTTATTGTGGGTGACGAAGTGCCTATTCTGACAGGTTCTACCGCCAGCTCGAGCAATAGCAACCCATTCCAAACTGTTGAGCGTAAAGAGGTTGGGGTTAAACTGAAAGTGGTGCCACAGATCAACGAAGGCAGCTCAGTGAAGCTGACGATTGAACAGGAAGTTTCTGGGGTTAACGGTAATACAGGCGTGGATATTTCCTTCGCGACTCGTCGCTTAACCACTACCGTTATGGCGGATTCTGGTCAAATTGTGGTACTCGGTGGTTTGATCAACGAAGAAGTACAAGAAAGTATACAAAAAGTACCGTTCTTGGGTGATATCCCTATTCTAGGACATTTGTTTAAATCTTCTTCGAGTAAAAAAACGAAGAAAAACCTCATGATCTTCATCAAGCCAACGATTATACGTGATGGCATCACGATGGAAGGGATTGCGGGACGTAAATATAATTATTTCAGAGCATTACAGCTTGAACAGCAAGAGCGTGGCGTTAACTTAATGCCTGAGACTAAAGTGCCTGTACTAGATGAATGGAATCAGTCTGAGTATTTACCACCTGAAGTTAACGAGATTTTAGAGCGTTATAAAGAAGGTAAAGGTTTAGAGACCCAGATGCGTAAAACGGATCCAACGCTCAAAACGCTCGATGAAAACAAAAACAAAGATAAAACCAATGAGTGAAATTCAACTATCCCAAGTCGATGACCTCAGTCAAGTCTCTAATGAGCTAGGCCTTGAAGCTGAAGGTGATGAGGTATTTCGTTCGAGCAGTAAAGAGCGTTTACCTTTTGCCTTTGCACACCGCCACGATGTGGTGCTCGCGCTGGGCGAAACGGGCGAGTTAAGCTTGTTCTATACGAGTAAAACACCCTTAACGGCTATGCTCGAAGCGCGGCGTTATTCGGGTGTCGATTTGCCTTTGGTTAAGCTCGAAGTGGCGAAGTTTGAGGCCAAACTCACTCAAGCATATCAGGCGAACTCGTCTGAAGCGCAGCAGTTGATGGAAGACATAGGCAACGAGATGGATTTATTCACCCTTGCCGAAGAGCTGCCGCAGACCGAAGACTTGCTCGAAGGTGATGATGATGCGCCTATCATCAAACTGATTAATGCCTTGTTATCTGAAGCGATTAAAGAAGAAGCGTCGGATATCCATATCGAAACCTACGAGAAACAGCTTGTGGTGCGTTTCCGTATCGATGGTGTACTTAAGGAAGTGCTCAAGCCAAACCGTAAACTGTCGTCGCTGTTAGTGTCGCGGATTAAGGTTATGGCTCGCCTCGATATCGCCGAAAAACGTGTGCCACAGGATGGCCGTATTTCGCTGCGTATCGCAGGTCGTGCGGTAGATGTGCGGGTATCGACCATGCCATCGAGCCACGGTGAACGTGTTGTACTGCGTCTGCTGGATAAAAATACTGGCAACCTCGATTTAGAGCAATTGGGGATGACCGACAGTATTCGGGTTAAGTTTGAAGATCTTATTCGTCGCCCTCACGGGATCATTTTGGTGACTGGCCCAACGGGCTCGGGTAAAAGTACCACTTTGTATGCGGGTTTGACGGAGATCAACTCCAAAGACACCAACATACTCACAGTAGAAGACCCTATCGAATACGAGTTAGACGGTATCGGTCAGACCCAAGTTAACACTAAGGCCGACATGACCTTCGCCCGTGGTCTGCGCGCAATTTTGCGTCAAGATCCCGATGTCGTGATGATAGGTGAGATCCGTGACCTCGAAACCGCGCAAATTGCGGTGCAAGCGTCACTCACTGGTCACATGGTAATTTCAACCCTACATACCAACACAGCGTCTGGCGCGATTACACGTTTGCAAGACATGGGCGTAGAGCCATTCCTCGTGTCTTCAAGTTTACTCGGCGTGTTGGCTCAACGTTTGATCCGAACCCTTTGTCCTAAATGTAAAATCGAGCATGTGCCCGATGCGCGTGAGCGTGAGTTGCTGGGCATAGCCGCCGATGACGACAGACGTATTTTCCGTGCCAATGGCTGTAAATCCTGTGGTAACAATGGCTACCGTGGTCGAACCGGTATTCATGAGCTATTACTGGTTGACGATAATGTGCGTGAATTGATCCATGGCGGCCGCGGTGAGTTAGCCATCGAAAAGTATATTCGTCAGTTTGTGCCAAGTATTCGTCACGATGGCATGAGCAAAGTGCTCGCGGGCATCACCACTCTCGAAGAAGTGCTACGTGTGACTCGCGAGGAGTAATTTATGCCAGCATTTGAATATAAGGCACTGGATGCCAAGGGAAAGCAGCTTAAGGGCGTGATTGAGGCTGATACCGCCAGACACGCCCGCAGCCAACTGCGCGATCAGCGCATGATGCCCTTGGAAATACTGCCTGTTACTGAAAAAGAAGCCAAAGCTAAGAGCAGCAGTTTTTCGTTTTTCAAACGTGGCATTTCAGTTGCTGAATTAGCTTTGATCACCCGCCAAATTGCGACCTTAGTGGCCGCGGGTTTACCGATTGAAGAATCCCTTAAAGCCGTTGGTCAGCAGTGCGAGAAAGATCGTCTCGCGAGCATGATTATGGCGGTACGTTCTCGGGTGGTGGAAGGTTATAGTCTGGCCGATTCCTTGGCTGAATTTCCGCATATTTTCGATGATTTATACCGTGCCATGGTGGCCTCGGGTGAAAAGTCCGGTCACTTAGAAGTGGTACTTAATCGGTTAGCGGATTATACCGAGCGACGCCAACAGCTTAAATCTAAGCTGACCCAAGCCATGATTTATCCCGCGGTTTTGACCACAGTGGCGATAGGGGTGATTTCAATCCTGCTAGCTGCGGTTGTGCCTAAAGTGGTCGGACAGTTTGAGCACATGGGCGCTGAGCTTCCCGCCTCGACCCGATTTTTGATCTCGGCCTCTGACTTTGTGCAAAACTATGGTGTGTTTGTGGTCATCGCCTTAGTGCTGCTGTTCGCACTCTTTCGGCGCATGTTAAAGTCACCTGCGTTTCGGATGAAGTACGATAATTTTTTATTGAGCATGCCGGTTGTTGGCCGCGTGAGTAAGGGATTAAATACGGCGCGTTTTGCGCGGACGTTAAGTATCTTATCCGCCAGTTCAGTGCCTTTGCTCGATGGTATGCGTATCGCCAGTGAAGTGTTGCAGAATATGCGAGTGCGGGCCGCAGTTGACGATGCGACCGCACGCGTGCGGGAAGGAACTAGCTTAGGTGCAGCGTTGACTAATACTAAGTTGTTTCCGGCTATGATGTTATACATGATTGCGTCGGGCGAGAAGAGTGGTCAACTTGAGCAGATGTTAGAGCGGGCCGCCGATAACCAAGACAGGGAATTCGAAGGTAACGTCAACATAGCATTGGGTGTATTCGAGCCTATGCTGGTGGTCAGTATGGCGTGTGTTGTGCTCTTTATCGTGATGGCAATTTTGCAGCCAATTTTAGCCTTGAATAACTTGATTAGCGGTTAATTTTTGAATTTATGGATTATGACCAAGTCGATTGGCATAGGTTTTTTTAGGAGAAGTAGTCGATGCAAATGAACAAGAAACATCAAGGTTTTACCTTACTCGAAGTGATGGTTGTTATCGTGATTTTAGGGATTTTAGCCTCTATGGTTGTGCCTAACTTGATGGGTAACAAAGATAAGGCTGACCAACAAAAAGCCGTGTCTGACATAGTTGCACTCGAAAATGCCTTAGATATGTATAAGTTAGATAACGGTGTCTATCCATCGACCGAACAAGGCTTAGAAGCATTAGTGCAAAAGCCTACGATTTCGCCTGAGCCACGTAACTACCGTGAAGATGGTTATGTAAAACGTTTGCCAGAAGATCCATGGCGCAATAACTACCTGTTGTTAAGCCCTGGCGAAAACGGCAAGTTAGACATTTTCAGTGCAGGCCCCGATGGTCAACCAGGTACCGAAGATGACATCGGTAACTGGAATTTACAGAATTTCCAATAAGATGCTAAAGCTGCGTCACGCTGGTTTCACCTTAATGGAGGTGATGCTAGTGATTTTGTTGATGGGGCTCACGGCTGCGGCTGTGACTATGTCTATCGGCAATTCTGGGCCGCAACAGGCCTTAGATAGAACGGCGCGGCAGTTTATTGCGGCCACTGAAATGGTGCTTGATGAAACCGTTTTAAGTGGCCAGTTTATTGGTATTGTGATTGAGAAAACCAGTTATCAGTTTGTTTTTTATAAAGAAGGTAAGTGGGAGCCTTTGGATAAAGACAGACTCTTATCTGAAAAGCAAATGGAGCCAGGGGTTGTACTGAACTTAGTGCTCGATGGTTTACCTTTGGTACAAGAGGATGAGAAAGACGATTCTTGGTTCGAAGAACCGCTGATTGAACCCTCTGCCGATGATAAGAAGAAACACCCTGAGCCACAGGTCATGCTATTCCCGAGCGGTGAAATGAGCGCTTTTGAGCTGACGTTTATCGCTAAAACTAACAAAGGCCAGCAGGCCGAAACGTTAGTGGTCGGTGATGCGCTGGGCAGATTAACCATAGGGCGCCCCGATGAAACGCGTTAAGGGCATGACCCTACTCGAAGTGATTGTGGCCCTTGCCGTATTTTCGATTGCGGCCGTGTCTATCACTAAAAGTTTGGGCGAGCAGATGGCAAACATGCCGATTCTGGAATCGCGCACTTTGGCACAGTGGGTGGCTGATAATCAGATGGTCGATGCCAGACTCGATCCACAGTTTCCTGAAATCGGTAAAAAAGAAGGTCAAGTTGAGCTCGCAGGAAAGGATTGGTATTGGCGTAAAGAAGTGGTGAAAACGACGGACGATAATTTTCGTATGATCCGCATAAGTGTGAGTGAAGACGAACGCTATCAGCGTATTGCCGCACAAGTGAGCAGTTATGTCCTTAAAACTAACTAGTGCGCAGCGGGGATTCACCCTGCTGGAAATGCTGATCGCCATCGCGATTTTCGCCATGATAGGTTTGGCTTCTAATGCGGTACTCAGCACAGTGCTGACTAACGATGAAGTGACGCGCGCTTTTTCAACTCGGCTTAAAGCTCTACAACAAGGCTTTGGTGCGATTGAGCGTGATCTCGCGCAAATGGTGGCGCGCACGCCAAGATTACTCGAAGGTGGTCGAGGTTCGACCGTCTTCCAAACAGGCAATGATATTTTAGATTCGGAATCAGAAGCCTTAGTGTTTTACCGTTTAGGCTGGTTAAATCCCGACGGTTTATTACCGCGAGGCAGCTTGCAGTCGGTGGCGTATGTGGTGCATGAAGGGCGGCTGGAACGTTGGTACTTTCCTTATCCTGAGCCTGAGTTTGGCGCCGAGCCGATTAAGACAGTGATTATCGACAAAGTGCTGTCGGTGGAATATTCCTTCTTTATGGAAGACAAGTGGGAGCGCAAAGTCGAGGCGACTAAGTTGCCTAAAGCGATCGCCATGGAGATTGAGATTGAAGGTTTAGGCAAGATCCAACGTAAGTTCTTGTTGCCGCTGGGTGCTGTTGCACCAGAAAAGTCTAAGGATGACGATAATAAAGACGAAAATCCTGACGATACGAACAAAGATAAAGACAAAGATGGTGATGGAGTCGATGATGGCTCGGGGAACGATCCAGGTGACGGTTCTGGTGATGGCGACCCTGAAGATGAGGGCCGCGAATGAGAACCCAATCTCGGTCTAAACAGCGTGGTGTCGCACTGATAGTTGTGCTCTTGATTGTGGCCATGGTGGTGATCATCGCGACAAATATCACTGGCCGTAATCAGTTATCCATGCGTCGAACGTTGAACTTGGCCCAGTACGATCAAGCCTATTGGTACGCGATTTCTGCTGAAGAACTGGCGAAGAAAATTTTAAAACAAGATTTAGACGACTCGGAAGGTCGGGTCCACAGGCAACAATATTGGGCCATGGCCGATGTGGTGTTTCCGGCTGAATACGGTGAAATTGCTGGCAAGATCACAGATATGCGTGCCTGTTTTAACTTAAATGCCTTGTCTGTGACCACGAAAGAGGTGGAAAACAGTCAACCTAAGCTGCCGTTGGCGGCGAAGCAATATAAGGCCTTGTTGGTGAGTTTAGGAATGGACGACTTTAGTGCGGACCGTCTGACCCAGACCTTAAAAGATTATATCGACGAAGACACCACTGCTAGCCCTTATGGTGCCGAAGATGCGGAATACGAAGCGCGAAATGTGCCTTACCGTGCGGCCAATACGCTGATGAATCATCGCAGTGAATTACGGGCAGTGATGGGATACACCCAAGATATCTATTTGAAACTCTTGCCCTATGTATGCGTTATCCCAGGTAATGACAGGCAATTACTGAATGTGAATACCTTGGAAGTCGAGCAAGCGGCACTATTAGCTGGCATGCTCGAAAATCAGATTTCGGTAGGCGAAGCAGAAAGTATCATCAACCAACGCCCCGGTGATGGCTTTGCCAAGATAGATGATTTTTATGAAAGCTCATCCATGGGATCGATCAAGTGGGAAGGTGCCATGAAGTCGAGCTTTGTCATCGATAGCCAATATTTTTTATTGGCCTCGGGGGCGAAGGTTGATAACGCCGTATTTAGAATGGAAAGTGTGCTCAAAAAGAGCGGCGGCAATAAAATGGAAGTGCTCACCCGTCAGTTTGGTGGACAAAAATAATGGAAGTGCTCACCCGTCAGGGTTTGATGTTGGTGGCCAAAAATAATGGAAGTGATCACCCGGCAGGGTTTGATGTTGGTGGCCAAAAAATAATGGAAGTGCTCACCCGTCAGGGTTTGGTGTCGGTGGCCAAAAATAATGGCAGTGCTCACCCGGCAGGGTTTGGTGTTGGTGGCCAAAAATAATGGCAGTGCTCACCCGGCAGGGTTTGGTGTTGGTGGCCAAAAATAATGGCAGTGCTCACCCGTCAGGGTTTGATGTTGGTGGCCAAAAATAATGGAAGTGCTCACCCAGCAGAATCTGGTGGACAAAAATAATAGCAACGAGCTCAGTCACACTTTCTTGACTGGGACTGGTGGAGAAAAACTGTGAGTGAACGGCTATTTATTCGCTTAGGCAGAACAGCAGAGCAAGCGTGCTCTTGGCTCGTTTGGTCAGAGCAAGAACAGGAAATTATCGCCTCTGGCGAGCTCGCCAATGCCCAAGGTTTGTCGACCTTAACCGAGCGTGCGGGCAATCGTCCCGTCGATGTGTTAGTGCCCGCCGCGGCGATGACGCTCACTAGTGTGCATTTGCCCGAAAAAGGTCAACGCCAAGCCTTGAAAGCCTTGCCTTTTATGCTCGAAGAAGCCTTAGCCGATGATGTCGATGCTATGCATTTTACTGTTGGTCCACGTGATGGTGATGCCTTAAGTGTGGTCGCAGTGGCACATGAGCAAATGCAGACTTGGCTGAGTTGTTTGACCGAAGCGGGTTTAAAAGTGAAGCGCATTGTGCCTGATTGTTTAGCCTTGCCATTGCAAGAGTGCCAATGGGCGGCAATGAATTTTGGCAATGAGCTATTGCTGCGTACCGGATTAGCTTCGGGCCAGAGCTTACCTCTGCCTTGGTTGCCAATTGCGTTAGAACAACTTAAGCCAGTGCAAGGTGAGGTCTCAGTTGCCAGTTATACCGAGATGCAACTCGAGGGGGTCGAGCTTAAGCCGCAGTCACTTGAGCTACCTATGTTAGTGTTAGCCCGCGGTATTTTGCATGCGCCAGTGAATTTACTGAGCGGCGTTTACACGCCGAAGCGTGAATACAGCAAACAGTTGATGATGTGGAAAAGTGCGGCCATCGTTATTGCCATCGCTTGTGTGCTGGCCTTAGTGAATAAAGGGCTGACTATACATCAAGTCAATGGTCAGATTGCCGATCTTAAAGCCCAGAGTGAATCCATTTATCAGCAAGTGATCCCGGGAAATTCGCGCATTGTTAACCTACGTTCGCAGATGGAAAGTCAATTACGTGCATTGCAGGGACAGGGCAGTGGTGCCGAGTTTTTTGCCATGCTCGATGGTTTACAGGATGCCTTTAAGCAAGTGCCTGAACTTAAACCTAATAGCTTAAGATTCGAAAGCGCGCGTAACGAGATCCGCATGCAAGTGAGTGCGAAAAATTACGCGCAGATCGAGAAGTTTAAAGAGATTGTTGGTCGTCGTTTTCAACTCGACGGCGGCACTATGAATAGCGGTGAAGAGCAAGTCACCAGTACCTTAACCTTGAGGAGCAAATAAGATGGATAATTTGCGGACTTGGTGGCAAGGGCTCGCATCGCGCGAGCAACAGTTAGTGGGCTTTTGCTCGGTATTCTTAGTTATAGGTATTTTTTATTGGGGTGTTTGGACGCCGATTGCCAATGCTGAAGCCGATGCATTACGTAACCTCAATGCACAACAACAGACGTTGAACTATGTAAAACAAACGGCGAATAAAATAGCGAGTCTTAAGCAGAACGGTGCTAAGCCAACGACGTCGGGCAGTTTAAGCTCAGTGGTTAACCAAACTGCGGGCAATTATGGGTTAGTGATTACTCGCATGCAGCCCCAAGGCGATAAGATCCAAGTGTGGATGGACGATGTTCCTTTTGATGCCTTGTTAGGTTATTTGAGTGAGTTAGTACAGAAGAAAGGACTTTCACTCGAAAGTGTTGATTTGGCTGAGGCCGATGTACCTGGCTATGTCAAAGTGAGACGTATCCAATTAGCGCAATAAATTAAGGTGTAGCTGTGAGTTTGATAAAAAAAGTCATCATAGGCGTACTGATTTATTTAATATTTTTAGTCGTCCTATTCCCCGCTAAGATTGCGATAGCGTTAGCCCCATTGCCCGCGAATATCAGTGTTTCGGGTGTAAGTGGCAGTATTTGGTCTGGCAGCATAGAAACCTTAAGTATGCCGCAGCGTCAGGTAGAGCAAGTGCGTTGGGATCTGAGTCCTTGGGCGCTATTTTTAGGTAAAGTGAAAGTTGATTTTCAAGTGGGCAGCCGCGCAACACCTGTCAGTGCTAAGGGATTAATTTCTTGGTCTATGGGAGGCTTAAGTGCGAAGGGGTTACGTTTCGAAGCGCCGGATAGCTTTTTACTCGGCAATGCAAAACTGCCTTTTAAAACCGAAATATCCGGTGAAGTCAGCCTATTAGTCGAGACGTTAGAGCAAGGTAAGCCTTGGTGCGAGCAGTTGTCTGGTAAGCTGTTTTTGAATCAAACCAATGTTAAGAATCAGTTTGGTAACTATCCTCTAGGTAATATTGAACTCGGACTGAGTTGTGTCGAAGGCAAAGCGCAATTGGCCACAGATGAAACCAAGAACCAGCTTGGTATTGTTGGTACCTTACAGTTAGATGAAGGCAATATGGTGAAGGTTGAGGCTAAGATTAAAGAAACGGCAGAGCAACCAGAAGATATGCGTGAGTCGCTGAATATTTTAGGTAAGCGTGGTGCGGATGGTTATTTCCCTGTGGTATATCAGGGGCGGATCCCTGGGTTATAGGCTGTTTTAGATGAGCACTTAAACTTAATGTGAGTGCTCAGATGTGAAGGCCGTAATGCGAGAGTTGCATTAAATGTCCGATCATAAAACAATGCGATGAATAGAAACGAAGGCACCTTAGGTGCCTTTTTTATGGCCTTTTTATCGCGTTAGATCAGTCAGTAGTGAGTGATAGTCGGTAATCGCGGGGAAATCGTGAAAGACTTTGATTGGTTTTTTACTGTCAGGGTTAGCAATCCCTAATTGATGACCCACACCGGCAAGTTTAGCGGCCTTGAGTATGGCTTCGCTGTCGTCGATAAAGAGACAGCGACTTGGCTCAAGTTGAAACTTTTCAAACAAGGTGAGCCAGAATTGTGGGTGTTCCTTAGGGTAACCCGTCTCGTGGCTGGAGATCATGGCATCGAGCCCTGCTGCCAGCTCGGTATGTTCAAGTTTTAGGGCAAGACTCTTGGGATGCGCATTGGTCACTAAGATGCGCCGTTTACCCGCAGAGGCCAAGGCCGTTAAAAATGGCATGCTGTCTTGGCGCAGTTGAATGCGATCCACTAAAGTGCGGTGCAAGCCCATAATGTCGAGCTGCAGTTGCTCCTGCCAATAATCGAGACAGTACCAATCGAGCGTGCCGACGACTTTCTCATAGGCGTTTACAACTAATTGCTGCGCTTCGTTGTGGCTCACACCTTGCTGTCGACTCAATTCCTGCGGTACTAAATTCAGCCAAAAATGATTGTCGAAGTGCAAATCCAATAGGGTGCCATCCATATCGAGCAGAACCGTATCGATAGTCTTCCAGTTAAACATGGGTATTTCCTATTTTTGCAAAACTGAATCACGCTTAGCATTGATTGTTGCACTGCGTAATACTCAGTGATGACGATGATTCGAGTCACTTGTATGCTTAAATCTTTGTGCTAGTCTTGGATGATTAATTATTTTTAGTCTGAAAATTAAGCGGTTGGATATGGATATCTGTTCTTTTGCCCTATTAGCTCAAGTTTCAACCCCCCTTAGTTTACAGCAAGAGTTGAATGCTTTGCTGCAACAAGACTGGTTACCCCATGTAAATCAGCGTGATTATATGGGTGGTTGGGATGTTCTCGTCTTACGCTGTGCAGCAGAGTATCGCGGTGCTCATCCTATCTTGCAAGCCTTCTCAATTTCTACCGGTCAGCACTGGCAAGATTTGCCTCAACTCGAATCGAGCCCTGCGTTATGCCATTTTCTGCAATCCTTAGCCTGCCCAGTGAAATCCGTGCGTTTGATGCGCTTACATGCGGGGGCAGAAATCAAACCCCATAGAGATCAAGGACTCTGCCTAGAACAAGGCGAGGCAAGATTACATTTGCCACTGCAAACGAATGAGCAACTCAATTTTTACGTGGACGATAAACGTGTACCCATGCAGGCCGGAGAGCTTTGGTATATCAATGCCGACCAAGTCCATTGGGTTGAAAATAAAGGGCAGGATGCGCGGATCAATTTAGTGATTGATTGCGAAGTCAATACTTGGTTAAGGGAGTTAATCGATGCTGCAAAAATCAGAGCTTGAATTAGGGCATAGTTTGGATATAGCTGTATTAACGCATTTTGCTAATGCGCTACTACTGTCAACCTCAGCAGGGGAGTCTAAACGGCTCATCGATCCCATGTTGAAGCAGTTATGCCAAATAGCGGCAGTGGAGTTACACCCCGAGTCTTTTTTGGATACTGAGGCGAGCCATACGCCTTTTGGTAAGGCGGTGTCACTCACTACCGCGGCGCAGTGTGCCGAAGATCCCGAGCGGGGCCGAGTCTTTATACAAGGGATTTATCAAGCAATACAAGATCGTCTAAAGGCTCATCCCGGGCAGATTGTGAACATCTTATATGCGGGGACTGGGCCTTTTGCTTGGTTATTATTACCTCTGCTGCCGTTATTTTCTGCGAGTCAAATTCAAGTGACCTTGCTCGACATTCATCAAGCCTCGTTAGATAAAGTTACCAAGCTTATTGAACACTTTGATTTAGCTGATCGTGTGGTGGAGAGTGTCTGTGCGGATGCCACGCTTTGGCAGCCAAATACAGTCGTAAAGTTTGATGTGATTCTTTCCGAAACCATGAAGCACTTGTTGCAACAGGAGCCGCAAGTGCAAATTTTTACCCATTTACAGGCGTATCTTGCCGATGATGGTGTGCTCATCCCGCAAAATATTGAGTTAGACGCTTGGCTTGAGTGTCGTACTGTGCAGGATTTTGTGGAGACGCATTATTTAGGGCCGTTATTCGCGCTCAACCTACAAACAGCACGCTTGCTTGCCAGTGGAGACCGCAGTTTCTTGGCTGGTACATTACTATTACCCGATTTCAGCCCGAGTGCAGTAACGCTTAAGTTTACTACCAGCATTCAAGTTTATGGTGAATCGAAGTTGAGCGAAAACCAATCTCAACTCACGTTACCTCGATATCGACGCGAGCATTGGCTTAAGCCACTCTCATGCCTTGCTTTTCGATATGAGCAGGGTATTCATCCCGATTTTGTGTTTGATGTTATAGAGCAAAAACCAGTGCTGGTGTCGAGTGACGATCTGAGCTGCTTAGGCATTTATCATTTGCAGCGGCTTTGGCAAAAGATACAGCAACGCAAACGGGGAGTGCCATTCACTGAACTGGCTAATGAATGGCACTTAGATAAAACCTTGCTGGATCTTTGTGGAATAGGGCTAGAGCCGGGTCTAAGAGCTTTATATCAAAACGATCATCAGTCAGCTTTTATCGCTTACATTCAGCAAATAGCCAAGCTGACAGCTGCGGATATTGCTGGGATTAATCAGCAATTAGGTGCTATTTCCCATGGATTAACGCCATCGGTCATAGTACCAGAAGTCGAAGACTTCAATTCAGCGGAGGTTGAAGACTCAAATCCGGCGGCAGTACTCAGTGAGTCACAACTCAATTTTTGGCAAAGAGAAGGCTACTTAGTGATCCCGCAAGTACTCACGGCAGAGCAATGCGCCGCAACTCGAGATTTTATTTGGAAACAGTTAGGAGCCAATGAACAAGATCCCACCACTTGGTATCAAGCTCATGAGTTTATGCAGAAAATCATGCTGCAACTGTTTCGCCATCCGCAACTGGACGCGAATCGACAAGTCCCCAAAATTCGTCAAGTGTTTGAACAATTGTGGCAGCAAACGGATTTAGTTATGACAACCGATAGAGTCAGCTTTAATCCACCAGAAACGCCAACTTGGCATTTCCCCGGTCCTGATATGCACTGGGATATGCCGCTACAGCTCCCCGTTAAGTTTGCGACGCAAGGGTTAATTTATTTAACCGACACTGGCGAGGAACAAGGCGCATTCTGTTGTGTCCCCGGATTTCATCTCAAGATAGAGGAGTGGCTTCTCGAACAGAGCAAGCCTGATATTGAGCTTCAGCAACAGGATTGGCATCGCTGGCAAGTAAAACCTATAGCGGCTAAAGCGGGCGATTTAATCATTTGGCACCATGCCTTGCCCCACGGCGCCAGTCCTAATCGTGGGACGTTACCGCGTATGGTGCAATACATTAACTTTTACCCTATGGCTTCCTAATGGTTGATTTTAAAGAACAACAGCAACGCTATTGGTTGTTAGTTCATAATCCAGCCGCCCTGAGGGAGCTTGGCAAGGTTATGACTCTCACCAACTTTTGCCAATATTTGCGGCTTTTTTGGCACTTACCAGACTGTGGTGATGATACGTTACTGGCTATCTTGCATACTGGTAATCGACAAAGGATAGAGCCGGATTATTCACTCTTCTGCCAGTTTTGGGCGCCAACTGACTATGACCCTAAACGCAGAGTATTAGAGTGGATGTCCGCCGCAGAAAAACCGATTCATCCTTTCTACTCGGAGCATATTTCTGCCGTGCGGGGTCAGTTATTGTCCGCTTTGATCAAACCCCAAACTGCTCTGTTACCTGCGCCAAATCTTTCTGGGCTAGTAGAACAAGTGCAGCCTGCCGGATTTATATTTCACCTCTCTCGCTGTGGATCTACCTTAGTGTCGCGCAGTTTTGCGGGGTTATCTAAATGCAGGGTGTTATCTGAATCGCCTTTGCTGACTCAAGTGCTATTGGATAGGAACCTATCAGACACACAAAGACGCGCAGCTTTAATATTTTGCATTAATACCCAAGGTCAGTTGTTTCATCCTGAACAGCATTTGTTGATTAAATGGAATGCGTGGGATTTGCAGTTTTGGCCATTGATCCTATCACTTTATCCTCAAGTTCCCGTGTTATTGCTACTTAGGGACCCCGTCGAGATCTTAGCCTCACAGCAAAAGTCTGCTGGATATCATATGGTGCGACAACCGTCTCGACCTTTATTCCGTGAATTATCAGTACCAGAGGAGGGGGAGTCGATACTGGATTATCAATGTAAGGTATTGCGCTTGTTATTGGGTTATGGGTTAGAGATGAGTCAGCGTAACCAAGTGATGGTCGTGGATTATCAGGAGTTGTTACCCGCGATAGCGAATAAAATTGCAAATTGGTTTTCGTTGGCTCTCTCTAAAGAAGAGTGCAGCCAAGTCGAACAATGTCAGTTAATACACTCTAAAACAGCCACGCAACCCTTTATAGCTGATTCACCATCTAAGCAAAGTTTTTTTTCGGCTAAGCAAAAAGAACAGATCCACCGTTATTGCAACTGGTCTAATGTTCACCTTTTTGAAACTAAAAGTTAACATGCATCTTGTATTTTAGAGTAACGTAAACTAGCTTTAGCCAATGGTGTATCTTTAAAAAATATCAGCAAGTTAACGTTTTTATTCTAGGGATGGAAAATGCAACCATGTACTTCCAAGTCGTTAGCCTTTTTTATTCTGCGAACGCATTTCCCTGAGTCTCTCTTTAAACCTGTCATTCAATTTGTCGAGTTTTTTGTCCGTTAACCCCGAGATGCCACGACGAATTAAAGAACTATAAAGCGCTGTTAGAGTTACTTACTACAGGGAATGTATTTGATGGTAGAAGACATAGTATTACCTAAAGCCTATTCATTGCGTTATGCGTATAAAAATGACGATGCTTTTGTATTTTCACTATTTTGTTCTGCAAGGACGGAACTGTCTCTATTACCGCTTCCCCCACAGCAACGAGAGCTGTTAGTGCAACAACAATACCGCTTACAGCAAGCGAGTTACGCAGCCCAATACCCTCAAGCGGTGACTCTAATCATTGAATATCAATCAATTTCTATTGGCAAAATCATACTTAATCCCTCTGTTAACGGTGTCCATATCGTCGATTTTGTCATCGCACCGCAATTTCGTGGCTATGGTTATGGTTCAGTCATTTTGGACTCGGTAAAAGCCTATGCCCAAGCAAAAGAGGCGAGTGTGAGTCTGAGTGTTGATCGACAAAATATGCGTGCGAAACAGTTATATCTTCGCTTGGGTTTCTTACCTTTTGAAATATCACCTACCCAAGAGTGGCTATCGTGGCCATCACCATAGGTTCGGAGTAGAGGAAAGCTTGTGCAATCAACCTGATGACGTTTAGACAGGTTTACTTTTATTAAGGAGTCATGGATGTCTGATTTTTTTCTCGGAGAAATTAAGCTTCTCCCTTACAACTGGGCACCTAAGTATTGGACTTTGTGTGCTGGGCAATTATTGCCAATCAACACCAACCAAGCGCTTTTTTCACTCTTGGGTACGACCTACGGTGGCGACGGTATTAATAATTTTGCGTTGCCGGATTTACGTGGTCGCGTACCAGTTCACCCTAATGTTAGTGCAGGTTTGCCTCAGGGCAGTAAGGCGGGTGTTGAAAATGTAACCCTAGTACCTAACAACCTGCCAGTACACAATCACCTTGTGATGGCCAGTTCTACTGCCGGCGATACCACGTTGTTTGTAGGCAATAATATTGCCGCCGCCAAAAATGCAGCAGGGGAGGTCAATTTGTATGGGTCCGCTGCAAGTTTACAAGCGTTGGACCCTGCAACGGTATCCAGTACCGGCGGCAATCAAGCCCATGAAAATTGTCAGCCTTCACTGGTAATGAATTATTGCATTGCCACTCAAGGCATTTACCCTTCACGTAACTAGAGGAGAATCACTATGGATCCTTATATCGGTGATATCCGTCTTTTTGCGGGTAGTTTTGCACCTAGAGGTTGGATGTTGTGCGCTGGTCAGCTATTAAGTATTAGTGAGCAAAGCACTCTTTTCGCAATTATCGGAACCTCTTATGGTGGTGATGGGGTAACAACATTTCAATTGCCGGATTTGCGCGGTCGCCTTCCGGTTGGGCAGGGTAATGGCCCTGGTCTGACTCCCCGTGTTATCGGTCAGCAGTTTGGTGTTGAATCCGTTACCTTATTAACGCCGCAAATACCTTCACACAGCCATAGTTTGTCGGCGAGCACAGCAAGTTCCTCCACATCACCCAGCCCTACGGGTAATGTCTTTGCCCACAGTAATACCGATAATATTTATGCTCCTTTGCCATCTAGCGGTGCCGATCCCCAAGTTATGAATGCACTCAGTGTGCAAGCCTCAGGGGGAACACAACCACACAATAACATCATGCCTACTACAGCGATAAATTACATCATATGTATTGAAGGCATTTTCCCATCGCGTAATTAAGGAGCGAAATTATGGATCCATTTATAGGTGAAATCCGTTTGTTGCCATTCAGCTTCGCTCCCCACAATTGGGCGCTGTGTAATGGCCAAATATTGTCAATCGCAAGTAATACCGCGTTGTTTTCAATTATCGGAATTACTTATGGTGGCAATGGTACAACCACGTTCCAATTGCCTAATTTGCAGGGGCAGACCGTAGTTGGTGTAGGTCAGGGCCCCGGGCTGAGAACCTGGGATTGGGGCGAACAGTTTGGTGAAAATGGGGTGACGCTGATCTCCACTGAAATGCCAGCACACAACCACACGCTGACCGGTTTGAATAATCAGGGGACTTTGCCTTCTCCGGCAGCGAATACCTATCTTGCGAAGGATGGACGTGGTGGTGGCATAGTCAACTATATGCAGGCAGCACCAGGTACATTAAATACCACTATGGCACCACAGACTTTAGGTCTAAATGGTGGTGGTCTACCCCATGAAAACCGTCAGCCATTTATCGCATTGAATTATTGTATTGCCCTTTATGGTGTATTTCCGGCACGCAATTAATTGATGAATGATCCCGGCATGTTTGTCGGGAAGTTTTTAATAAATATTTTTAATTAGTAAGTCACATTAATGCCAAACAAATTACATTTTATTTCAGGTTTACCGCGTGCTGGCTCGACGCTGCTCGCAGGTATACTTCGGCAAAATCCACGCTTTCATGCGGCTATCAGTAGCCCTGTAGCGGGGCTTGTGAATGGTGCCCTCGAACAAATGGGGGCAGGTAGTGAGTCCTATTCATTTTTCGATGAACATAAACGTAAGGTCATTTGTCGGGCATTAATTGATGCTTATTACCAAGATAAAAATCATCCGGTTATTTTCGACACCAACCGTCACTGGACTGCCCGTCTACATCAATTGGTAGAGTTGGTTGATGATTTTAAAGTGATTTGTTGTGTGCGCAATCCGGCTTGGATTATGGATAGTTTTGAAGTGATTTACCGTAAAAACCCATTTGATTACAGCCGTATGTTCAATGCGGCCTCGCGTCAGACGGTGTATAGCCGCTGCGAGTCATTAATCAATGCTGGTGGTGCGGTTGGAAGTGCATGGACCGCACTCAAGGAAGCCTATTACGGCGAGTTTTCTGATCGCTTGCTATTAGTGGATTATGATCTGCTTACCCAGCATCCGGCACGCACGCTGGAGTTAATCTATCGTTTTATTGGCGAACCGCAATTCGATCACGATTTTAATAATGTCGACTATGCTGAAAATGAGTTTGACCACAATCTTGGGGTCAAAGGTTTGCATAGCGTTAAGCGGAAAGTGGAATACAAAAGTAGGCGCAGTATTTTACCGCCTGACTTATTTATGAAGTATCAAGAAATGGACTTCTGGCTGGATAGTACTGGCACTGCAGCCAATATTATTGCAAGTAAAAAACCTGTAGCACCTAACGCAAAAAATGAAGGGAATCACTTATCATGAGACATGCACTGCTTAGTGGGCTTTCCTCGCTGTTATTACCATTCGGACTCTATGGTGCTGGTGCTATTGCAGCGCCGAGTTATCAGCGATCCTATTTGAGTTCATCGATAAGTGCATCGACCGATCTATTATTGCGTTCAGACACCTCTCTACCACAGGATCTAATTGATTTATCAGGCGATCAATTGGATATCCAGAGTGCACATCCGGTGCGTGAGCTGGTGATTGTTGATGGTGCAGTGGCTGAAGCTGATAAATCGGTATTGCGCCGCGCCCTTAAACCTAGTGTTCAATTGGTAGAGTTAGATTCTTCTATCGCTGGATTACCGCAATTAATTAATGTACTTGATGGACACAAAAATCTCGCTGCTATTCATGTGGTCTCCCACGCACAAGCGGGCGCTATTTTGCTGGGTAATTCACGTATTACTCCGGAGACAATCCAGCGTGAAGTGTTGGCATTTGCCGCGTTAAAAGGCGCGGTGCGTGAAGGTGGCGATTTATTATTTTACGGTTGCGATCTGGCCGCGAATGACAGCGGTGAAGAGTTGCTGGATATCATCAGCAATAACACAGGTTTGGATATTGCCGCCTCCAATAATTTAACCGGCAATGCCGAATTACAAGGCGACTGGGATTTAGAAGTTACCCGCGGAAATATTGAATCTACTTTGGCGTTTTCTGAAAAAGCATTAAGGGATTTTTCAGGGGTGTTAGCGCCAATTGTAAATGGCACTTATGGTTTTGTAGGTTGGAGTGGGCAGGCAACTGCACAGCTCAGCACAACTCATTTCAGATTAACCGCTAAGGGTGGTGATGGCGTCACTCAAAATCTAGCTAGTAGCATTGGCAATTTTGCTTACATGCATGGTGGTGAGACTAGCACTAACCATTATTTTTATTTGCGCGCAGATGGTACCAATACCACTGCATTTGAGTTAACGGGATTAACGGGAGGCGAGGCTGCTGATCCTGCCTATACAGCTCAATTTACTAATCTGCGTATTGTTGGTTACTTGCAGAATGGCGGAACTGTTACCTCCTCGACTGTTAACGGAAGCGGAGTTAAAGAGACCTTTACCTTTGCACCAGGACAATTGGCGTCTTTTTCGGGCGTTAAGCTAAAAGGCTTTAAATTGTTTTTTGATTGTGCCAGTGCTTGTAATTCTTCAACGGATGGCCCCGAGTTCTTTGAGTTTTATGGTTTCACCGTCGCGAATACAATAGATACTCCTCCTGCCAACTCTGATGCCACCCTCATCGCAGCTGGTGGCGTTGTTGAGCCTATTGGTCTTGCCACCACCATTGATACGGTCGGTGAAGCTGTGGGTGTTTTTGATTTCACCATCACAGATGGCGGAACTTCAGACGGTCTTGCAACCACTGTTTCTCAAATTGTTGTCAGCGTGAGTGGCACCAGTACCGATGCCGAGCGCAGCAAAATTACCTGGCGCCTGAACGGGCCGGATGCCAGCAATATGAACGGTACTTACAACGCTGGTGCAGATACTATTACCTTCTCTGGCCTGGCTATGTCCGTTGCTGATGGGGGCAATGAAACTTACACGGTTAATGCCTACTACAACGACAATACGACGCTCACAGAAGATCGCACTATTATTTTGAGTGTGGATGGCGATACCAACCTCACGGTCGGTGGCAGCGGTACGCAAATGGCAAGCGGGCAGAGTGCTGTCACCAATGGCAGCGGCACAACCCTTGATGTGGTCGCTAGCCAGCTAGTCTTTACCACCCAGCCTGCGGGTTCTGTTTCCGGCGCGGCATTGACGACCCAACCTGTTATTGTGGCGCGTGATGCGTTCGGCAATACCGATGTGGACTTCGCCGAAACCCTTACCTTGACCGAGTCCAGTGCGGGCACCTTAACCAACGCTACTCAAGCGGCGACCGCGGGTGTGGCGACATTTAGCAACCTGACTTATACCGCCACCGCCGATCAGCAAGCATTCACTCTGACCGCGAATGATCAGGATGGCGTTGGTTCAAATTTGCCGACTGTTGATGCCAATTCTGTAACCTCAGATGTAGTAGCCACCCAATTGGTATTCGATACTCAACCTGCACCTACTAGCGTCATTAGCGGTCAGAACACTGCTTTCTCTACTGTGCCAATCGTATCGGCACGCGATGCAAACAGCATTGTGGACACGGGTTATGCTACAGGTATTACCTTGGCGGAAGTTAACGGTGCGGGCAGCGCGACGATCACGGGGACGGGAGATACCGATGGTAATGGTGCCACAGTGTCTATCACTCCCAGCAGTGGCGTATCCACTTTTACCAGTATGCAAATTACCTACACCAATTCTGGCGTGGGTAGTGAAACTTTCAATTTGCGCGCATCTTCTGGTGGTTTAACCACGGCAGATAGCAGTCAATTAACGGCGTCAACCACGCCGACAGTAACCGATGGCAATATCAGCATTTCAGGGGGGACAGGGTCAGGGGGAGCCTTCAAAATTGGCGATACCGTCACTGTGACCTGGAATAATACCGCTGGCGGCAATAATAATGCCGGAATCACAGGTGTGACTGTCGATTTCTCGCAATTTGGTGGTGGCGCCGCTGTGGCTGCGACGGATAGCAGCGGAACCTGGACGGCAACTTATACTCTCACTTCTGGTGCGATTGATGCATCCAGTCGTAATGTCAGCGTGACCGCAACCAATGCCCAAGGGGACACTACTACTGCTGACACAACCAATGCCGTTGTGGATAATGTTGTGCCAGTTGTCACAGATAACCGTCTTAGCATCAGCGGTGCCACTGGTACCGGAGGTGCCTATAAAATTGGCGATACAGTAACCGCCAGTTGGAATAATACTGCGGGTGGCGATAACAACACAGACACTATTAGCAGTGCTACTGTGGACTTTTCTGCATTTGGTGGCGGTGCGGTGGTGGCGGCGAGCAATAGTAGCAGTACTTGGACAGCAACCTACACTATTACCTCAGGTGCTATTGATGCCACAAACCGCAATATCAGTCTTACTGCGATTGATAACGCGGGCAACACTACAACAACTGGAGACACCAGCAACGCGACAGTTGATAGTATTGCGCCATTGGTATCCGATGTGAATATCGGCATTTCCGGCGGCACTGGTACTGCGGGCGCTTATATCGCCGGCGATACAGTCACTGCTATCTGGAATAACACCGCAGGTGGCGATAACAACAGCGATACCATCAGTGCAGCGACAGTTGACTTCAGCCAATTCGGCGGCGGTGCGGCTGTGGCCGCCAGCAATAGCAGCGGTACTTGGACGGCGACTTATACCTTAGTTGCGGGTGCCATTAATACCAACAATCGTAATGTGTCGGTTACGGCGATGGATAACTCTGGCAATATTACCACTCGGGCCGATAGCAGTAATGCGGTTGTGGATAGTGTGGTGCCAGCCGTAACCAGTGTCAGCGTTCCGGCCAATGCGACTTATATAGTAGGGCAATCCCTCGATTTTACCGTCAATACTAGCGAAGCGATTACCGTGAATGCTGCTGGTGGCACGCCGCAGCTTACCTTGACGATTGGCTCTGCCACTGCGTACGCCAGTTACCTTTCCGGCTCCGGTAGCAATGCACTGACTTTCCGCTACACAGTGCAGAGTGGTGATCTCGATACTGATGGAATTGCGATCGCTGGGTCGATAGATGCCAATGGCGGCACCTTAAAAGAGAGCTCGGGTAATACTCTAAACTCAGTATTAAATTCTATTGGCAGTATGGCTGCGGTATTAGTTGATGCGATAGCGCCTACTGTGAGTAGTGTTGCTGTCCCTGCAAATGATACGTATGTGGTTGGAGAAACCTTGAGTTTTACGGTGAGCAGCACTGAAAATGTGACTGTTAATACGGGCGGCGGTACGCCGCGTATCGCCGTAACCATTGGCGGAACCACCCGTTATGCTTCCTACGCGAGTAGCTCTGGAACCACTAATCTAGTCTTTAGTTATACAGTGCAGGCAGGTGATAACGATACTGACGGCATTATGTTGGCATCTAGCATTGATGACAACGGAGGAACCTTACTTGACGGCGCGGGTAATAATTTAGTGCTCACGCTGAACTCGGTTGGTTCAACTGTCGCAATTCTCGTGGATACAGCCGCACCGACAGTGCAGAGTTTTAGTCCCGCAGATGGTGATGTGAATGTCGCTATCGGTGCTAACTTTGTGCTGACCATGAATGAGGATATCCAGCTTGGTGCTGGCAATATAGTGATCTACGATGCCGATGATCTGGCCGTAGCGACGATTGATGTGGGTTCACCAGCCGGGCAGCTAATGATAACGGCTGGCGTGTTGACTATTAACCCAACCGCTAATCTAGTTGAAAACACCAGTTATTATATTCAAATCGCCAATGGAGCTATTACCGACTTGGCGGGTAACATTTACGCCGGCATTAGTAATAAAACCGATTGGAACTTTACCGTTGCCGATGTAACTCCACCAGTTGTTACTGGCGTGGTAGTATCGGGCTCACCCGCAGCGAACGCCGCTAGTCTCGTGTTTAGTGTGAGTTTAGATGAGGTGGCGAGCAATCTCTCTATCGATGATTTTGCTCTTACGGCAACAGGTTCGGCAAGTGGCAGTATTGCCAGTGTTTCTGCGGCATCCGGCACCAGTGTTGATGTGACTGTGAATACTGTGAGTGGCACTGGTAGCCTGAGACTCGATGTCAAGGCGAATTCCAATATCCAAGATGCTTCCGGTAACGGTAATGGAACCAATGGCTATACTGCCGCTTATACCGGTGGCGCAAGTCATGCGGTCGATCGCGATGCGCCTTTAGCACCTTCGGGGCTCGATCTTGCTACGGCTTCCGATTCCGGGATCAGCAGCACAGATAATGTAACCAACGATACTACTCCGGCATTCACTGGCAGCGCAGAGGCGAATAGCACTGTGACGCTCACGAGCAGCATCGATGGCGCATTGGGGACTACAACTGCAGATGGTGTTGGAAATTGGTCATTTACCACGCCGCTATTAACCAGTAATTCAGCGCATAACATTACAGCCGCTGCGACCGATGTCGCTGGCAATACTGGCGCGGCATCGACGGCACTTGCGCTTACGCTCGATACGCAAATCCCCACGATAACCAGCTCGGCTCCTGCAGTAGGTGCCGCAGCGGATGCCAGTGTGATATTCAACCTCGCTTTTAGCGAATCAGTGAATAGTCTGACGACGGAAGATTTTGCTCTGGCGAGCACAGGCACTGCATCTGGCACTATTTCGAGCGTTTCCGCTAGCTCTGGAACGGGTGTTGCCGTCACTGTTAATGGCATATCGGGTACGGGTAGTCTGAAGGTAGGCCACACAACGAGTGATATTGTTGATGATGCGGGTAATGCACTCGGTGCTTATAGTGCCGGCACTGCACACTCTGTCGATACGGATGCACCAACTATTTCGGGTGTCAGTTTTGACCAGACGTCGGTGACTCAGGCAAATCAAAGTGCGATTAGCTTGACCTTAGCGAGTGCGGAGGCCGGAACCAGCGCGAATTACACTATTACTGGTAGTTCAGGCACGCCTGTCACAGGATCTATTGCGGTCGCAAGTGCGTCACAACAGATCGTCAATATAGACGTGAGCGGCTTAGGAGATGGCACTCTGACAGTGAGCCTGACCCTGACCGATGCGGCGGGCAATGTTTCTAGCCCTGCCGTGACCAATACCATATCGAAAGATGCTGCAGTGCCTACTGTGGATGTCGTCGCCGTTAGCGATGGGCATTATGGTGTCGGTAGCACTATCGATATCACGGTCACCTTGACCGAGGATGTGACTGTTTCTGGCACGCTTTCTACTCTGTCGATCGATATCGATGGTGTGGCTCGTCAGGCTGTGTTTGTGTCTGCGGCGAGTGGTGTGCTGACCTATAGATATACAGTTCAAGCGGGTGACAATACGGGGGCGAGTGGGTTAATTGTCGATGCTAATGGCATAGCGCTAAATGGCGATACCATGCGGGATGCGGGTAGCAATGATGCCGACCTAAGCTACAGCCAGTGGAGCAGTGTCGATGTGATTGTCGATACGACGGCTCCCGTTAATCCTATAGTGACGACACCTTCAAGCGCTATGAGCACCAATCAGGTAACGACATTGGTCAGCGGTACGCACGCTGAAGATGGGGTGACAATCAGCCTCTATGCCGACGTGAATAATGACGGTGTTGCCGATAACGCGACTGTGTTGGATGACACTATTGTGGTGGCGGGCGCTTGGACCCTGAGCGCCGGATTATCGACGGACAGTGACAATAATTTTGTCGTGGTTGCAAGCGATGCTGCGAGTAACGTTTCAGCCCCTCAGAATGTCCCCACTATTACTCAAGACGCCACAGCACCTGTCGCACCTTCTGCACCTGATCTCGATGCGGCAAGCGATTCAGGTGTGAGTTCAACGGATAACATCACCAAGAATACGACTCTCGTACTAACGGGCACTGCAGAGGCCGGCGCCAGCATTGTCCTTAGCAGCCATCTTGATGGAGTGCTTGGCACTGTTAACGCAGATGGGAGTGGTGACTGGAGTGTCACCGCGACGAACGTGAGTGCTGGAACCCATAGCATCACAGCAGTTGCTACTGATATTGCAGGAAATAGCAGTATCGAATCGAGCGCCTTATCTGTGACCCTTGATACGATCGCACCCACTTCTTCTGCAATTGATAATCAAAACATTCAACCTGGTGAGAGCTCATCGGCACTCGCATTTACCATTGCCGATGATGTCACCGCTGCGGCAGATATCCTAGTGACGCCGGCTAGTTCAGATACTTCGGCGGTTCCACTTGCGGATGTTGTGCTGGCAGGAAGCGATGCTAATAGAAGTGTGACTGTGACTGCGTTGGGATCGGGTACGAGTACCATCACCTTGACGCTCGAAGATGATGCGGGCAATACCAGTACTCGGAACTTCGATGTTGTGGTGAATAGTGCGCCCACTATTTTGGGGACACCTGCGACCAATGTAGCTCAAGGTACATTTTATAACTTCATGCCCACCGCCGCAGACGCGGACGGTAATAGTTTAGTCTTTGATATTACGAATCGACCTTCGTGGGCGAGCTTTAATACAGCGACGGGGGCATTGAGCGGTACGCCGAGCAATGCAGATGTTGGTACGACGACGGCAATTGTGATCAGTGTGAGTGATGGAGTGCTCAGTGCGAGCCTACCCGCTTTCAATCTCACAGTGACGAACGTCAACGATGCGCCGACGATTAGTTCAATGGCGGTGACGGCAGCCACTCAAGATGCGGCGTACAGCTACAGCTTGACTGCAACTGACTCCGATACCGGTGACAGTTTAACCTTGAGCGCAGTGACCAAACCGAGCTGGTTGAGCTTCAACGCGGCGACGGGTTTACTCAGTGGCACGCCAAGCAATGCGGATGTGGGCAGTCACGCTGTCACCTTACGAGTGACGGACACGGATGGCTTAACGGCTGAGCAGTCCTTTAGCATTACAGTGACAAACGTCAACGATGCGCCG